>NZ_JBVMVW010000002.1:0-93665 GCF_055657625.1 Arthrobacter sp. KKT183
ATGGGCAGCAAGTACAAGCTCCTACCTCACCTCGAACGCACTTTTGCTCAGCTGGGCGGAACGAGCGCCGTGGATGCGTTCTCTGGTTCCGGTGTGGTCAGCTACCTACTCAAGGCGCAGGGATTCAACGTCGTTTCAAACGACTTTATGAAATTCAGTTCAACCATCGCGCGAGCTACCGTGGAGAACTCCACCGAACGGCTGAGCATCGACACTGTCGAGAAAATCTGCGGTCCGGCTGCTGACGATCGCGACTTCATTCAGTCCACCTACCGGGATCTTTACTTCACGCATGAAGACCTTGCATTCCTCGACTCCGCTTGGTCTCACATCGACCAATTGCAAGGTCACCAACGCGACATTGCGATCTCGGCGCTCGTTCTTTCGGCAGCCCGCAAACAGCCACGCGGGGTCTTCACCTTCATCGGTTCCCGGTACGACGATGGCCGACGCGACATCAGAATGAGCCTGCGTGAGCATTTCCGGGAGCGCGTCGCAGAGTACAACGGGGTTGTGTTTGACATGAACACGACCAGCACAGCCGTGCATGGTGACGTTTTTGATCTCGTCGCCACCAGTCCTGACATTGTGTACCTGGATCCGCCCTACGCGCCGCCAAAGGATGATGCGGACTACACCAAGAGGTATTGGTTCTTGGAGGGTCTGTCGAACTACTGGCGTGGGATGCAAATCATGCCTGAGACCAAAACCAAGAAGTTGGTCAAGAAGTTCACGCCCTTTGCCTACCCGCGGAGCATCGAGGAAGCACTGAGTCGGACTTTCCGTAAGTTTGAGGGCGCCGGCGCCATTGTGTTGTCCTATTCATCGAATGCACTGCCCCACTCGGATCGTATTGTCGAGCTGCTCCGCGAGGTCAAGCCGAAGGTAGAGGTTCAGGCCATCGACCACAAGTACCACTTCGGCACTCATGCAACAGCTACTCGGCGGAACGCTTCTGAATTCCTCTTCGTCGGTCGCGACTGATGCCGGGCGCCGTTCCTACATTTGAGGAGTACCTCGCAACTCTCGGCAGCTTGAAGGAGCACACTGACCCAACAATCCCCACACCAGCAACCGAAGAGATCAAGCACGCCTACTACTCGCTCGGGGCCATACCGACGCCCACGCATGCCTCGCTCACGGCATGGGTGGAAAAATATCCGCAATGGGTCCCAGTCCTCGGGTTGACCGTCGGGCTCGGGCAGGAGCGGCTGAAAAACGAGCTCAAGCATCGATTCAACACGAGCGGTTGGGTCACACTCGCGCGTCGTCGGGGCTCAGAACTCATCCAATGGCTCGACGATGATTTTGACTTGTTGCGCCTGCTTACGATCCAGAGGTTTGCGAACTACGACTTCGGCGACGTACTCATTGAGCGAGCGGGTACGCGTGTGACCGCTACCCAGGCCGGAATCTCAGGCCGCAAGGTGGAAGACGAGATTGAGGCCATTGCTCAGGGGCTCCGACTTCCCTACCAGACGCGTACTCGGTTCACCGGCCGCAATGGCCAGACAGCTCCTTGCGATCTAGTCGTGCCGGATTCAGGGGACGCCCAAATCGTGGTCGCCGCGAAAGGCTTCAACAGCACCGGCTCAAAGTTGAGCGATGCCGTGCGTGAAATTCAGGAGATGGCTGCGATCCGGAAACCGACACAGTTCGTTATGGCCGTCATTGATGGCATCGGCTGGAAGTCGCGCGTTGCAGACTTGCGTCGCATCCACCAACTGTGGGTGGGCGGCGAGATTGATGGGATGTACACACTAGCGACCCTAGGTGCCTTCCGCGAAGATCTGGAAGAAGCTGCGCGCCTACGCCGACTCATCTGAGGAGTCCCGATCAGCGTATACATCGTGCGCAGAGAGACTGACTTTCGGACCCTACTGGTCAACATATAACTGACCGGCCTCTGCAAATGACCCACCATGTTAGGTTCCTGTGCCGGATGCCCTGCCTGGCGGGTCAATGTGTGAGCCTCAAGGTGCAACGGTTACCTTGACTACACCGCTCGCGCCGAGAAACGACGGTCCTTTGCTCTGGGCAGGGCAAGCACTTCCCGGTGCGCGACCGACTCAAACACCTCGACGTCGTTGAACGCCGATAACGGCCCATTTGAGAATGTCAACGCGAGTGGAGACCACTTCCGCAGCCTGACTTGAGCCCACCCCATCGTTGATGGCCGGTCGTCGAGGCCGGCCAGGTGAGACACTCACACTCAGGCCCCTAGCGGGGTTGGGTTGTAGCTTCGCTTCCTTTTGGCGACTGATTCGGTAACTGCTACTTCCCGTATCAGTCCGGTCATAAGGAGGTTCATGACAGCGTTTGATTGGGAATCTATACGGGTCTCGGCGCGGCCTGCGGGTTGGGTCGAGCTTGAGGACTCGACGTGGGATGCGCTTATTTCTGCGCGAGCAGGAGCAGGCAACGTGGTGAGGCAGGTGCGCGATGGTTCACGGGCTCGTGCTGATGATCAGGAAGTCGTCGACAGCACCATCGATGAGTATCTAGGTGCTGCAGGGATCCCGCCCCGCCCTCGGGGTTACGCGTGGTTCCTGCGACTACCTCAGGGAATCTCTAGCCAGCGGGCGTTCTACCAGGATCTCAACGCGTTCATCACGAATAGTGATCCGACAGCTTCGCTCCCCAACGATCTGAGCGTACTCGTCTCATCCTTTCTGCAGCGTTCGTACTCCTAGGATTGGCTCACGGGAGAGGTGATCTCCCGACCTAAACTGCTGCTTTGTCATGGGTCAGGTGCTGGTTGCGGGTTTGCGCGAGGCGATAGGAGTCGGTTCCTGTCTCGATGATGGTTCCTTTGAAAGTAAGCCTGTCGACGATGGCGGCGCAAAGACGCGGATCGGTGAATGTCCGGGTCCATCCGGAAAAGGACTCGTTGGTGGCGATCGCGACGGAGGCTTTTTCTTCGCGTTCTGTGAGGACCTGGAAGAGGAGCTCGGCGCCACGTTTATCGAGTTCCATATACCCGAGCTCGTCGATGCAAAGCAGGTCGACCCGCCCGTAGCGGGCTATCGTACGCGCGAGGACTTTGTCGTCTTCGGCTTCGACAAGCTCGTTTACGAGCCGGGTGGCGAGCGTGTATTTCACTCGGTACCCCTTCTCGGCCGCCGCCGTTCCCAACCCGATGAGCAGGTGAGATTTACCGGTGCCCGAATCCCCGATGAGGCAAAGGGGCTGACCTTTTCGGATCCAGTCTCCGGTGGCGAGGGTGTTGATGGTGGCCTGGTTGATATTCGGGTTCGCGTCGTAGTCGAAGTCTCCCAACCACTTGTCGCGGGGGAAGTTCGCTGATTTCACCCGCCGTACGGATGAGCGGCGGTCCCGGTCATCGCACTCAGCGAGCAGCAGTTCGGCGAGAAACCCCTGGTAGGAGAGCTGTTCCTTACCTGCGACCGTGACTGCTTCGCCCAGGACGGCTCGGATCGTAGGGAGGCGTAGCCGTCGACAGGCCTGATCGACGGCGGCGATCGCGGCTTCCTCTGTTAGCCCGCGCCGTCGGCGCAGGGTCGATGAGACGGTGATCGGGTTGGTAGTTGCGGGGCTCATAAGATGTTTTCCCTTGTCTTTCGGGTCGTTCCGGTCGGCAGCTGGTCAGTGGTTTCGTCGGGTGAGGAGCTCGTCGTAGCCCGCGACGGACGGTAGCGGCCGGGTGTCCGGTGGCAGGCCGGCGATGACGGCGGCCGGGTCGGCCAACCTGCGTTGCGTGAGACTGATGACTTGGCGTTCACGCGCAGCAGGACGCACTATGGCCAAAGGTTCTCCCTGCGCTGTTGTGGGTTGCGGCCGGTCGGCTGTGAGTCGTTCGGTGGCGGCTCGTCTTGCTTCGACAGCGACGACGTCGGCGGTGACCGCTCCGACTGTAAGGGCTGCTTCAATTCCTGCGGTGACGTCGCTGGTTGCCATGGACCGGTGCAGCAGGAGAACGTTGATCAGTTCACCGGTGGCGTGCGCGTCTCCGTCGGTGCGGCGGGCTGCCGCCCAGAACGCGTCGTGAGCTGACGTGAAGGATCCCGAGGCGCGGGCCTGAGCGAGAGCGGTCGAGCCGGGGAAAGCACCGGGCTTGTGGTGCAGGACTTCGAGGTAGTGATCGAGGTCGACGCAGCTACCGTGCCGGGAGACGACGCGTGCGTGCCTGGCGATCAGTGTTCGTCCGTCGAAGACCTGCACTTCCGATGCGCGTAGGGACACCCGGACGGTTTTGCCGATATACCGCACCGGGACCGAGTACTTGACCATCCGCACTCTGATCAGCGAGGACCGGTCTACCCTCGGGGTGAGCACCACTCCTGAGTCGAACACCTCGGTTGGAAGCGGGTTCAGCAAAGTCCGTTCCTGGGCGAAGTCGGCACCGATGGTCGTCAATTTCCCGCTGATCCTGCGCCTGTTGTCTTCCTCGTC
Source organism: Arthrobacter sp. KKT183 (assembly GCF_055657625.1). Lineage (NCBI taxonomy): Bacteria > Bacillati > Actinomycetota > Actinomycetes > Micrococcales > Micrococcaceae > Arthrobacter > Arthrobacter sp. KKT183. The sequence goes on from NZ_JBVMVW010000002.1 coordinate 4,414, forward strand.
CCACGCGATGATGCTCGCGTTGAGCTCCGCCAGCGATTCAACAGCTGGGACGGGGGTGAGTCGGTTCCTACGAAACCTGCCGATCTCACCTTCGATGCCGCCCTTTTCGTGGGCACCCTTGATTCCTGGCTGGCAATAGAACGCGTCGAACCCGCAATGAGAACGGAAGAGAACCCACCGGTCGTTTTCTACCCGGTTACGGGAGGTGCCGAGCACCTGCTTCACGGCGGCAGTCAGGTTGTCGTACCTTACGTGGCCGGTGGGGACCCCGCCGATCGTTGCGAACGCCTCGAGGTGCCCTTCGAGAAAGGCTTCCTGCCCCTGGGTCGGATAGACGCGATGAATAGCTTTGCCTGAGAAGGACAGGCGGAACGCGAAGATGTAGCACTTCGTGCGGACTCCGGCCAGGTCCACCCACACCTCGCCGAAGTCCACCTCGGCCTCAGCCCCGGGTGCGTGTTCCTGCGGAATGAACACATCTGCGGTCGACGTTCCGGCTTCACACTCGAGTTCAGGTCGCCGTTTCTTGACGTAGTGACGGACTGTTGAATACGACAGTTCGGCGCCGTGCTCGTCGACCAACCGGTCATGGATGCGCTGGGCGGTATGACGTTGCTTCCGCGGTGCGCTCAGGTCCTCCCGCAGCATCGCGTCGATCAGAACCTTGAATTGACCAAGACGTGGGGCATTCCGGACCGGCGGCTTACGTCGTGGAGGCTCTGCTGACGCCAGCGCCTGGCGGACCGTCCTCCGCGCGACCCGGTACTTCCTCGCCAGGGACCGTATCGAGTCGCCGTTGACCCGGGCGTCCCTACGGATCTGCTCGAATAACTCCACCTTCGACTCCATCGCTGCCTTCCACCGTTGGAAAAACACACTGATGGAACTAACGGTGGGGTGGGCTCAAGTGAAACTGCGGTTAGTCCACTGGCGAGTCGTCCTGAGAGGGGGTGGGCTCAAGTCAGGCTGCGGAAGTGGTCTCCACTCAAGCTCCCATAATCACCCATTACATCTACCCGAATAGATGGCCCTGCGTCGCTCGCGCGGAATCGCTCCTGGGCGGCCAGCGTCGAGAGAATGGCTTCATGACCGGTGTTGATGCTGCTCTTCCTGATGTCTACGGCCAAACGATCGGCCCTGAAGAGCCGAGTCCGTGAGGCCTGGCTACCGGCCCTGCGCACCGTCAACACCGAGTTGACCGAGCGGTATTGGCACGTCGGGTCAGGAGGTCCGCAGGCAGCAGGAGCGGCAAGGCTGGGGCAGTAAAGTCGTCCTGCAGTTGGCAGAGGACGTCAGCCCAGACTCCCGTACATGAGAGATTTCTCAGAGCTCGACGGGGGAGGCCACTGCCCAACAGCCTGTTTGACAGTGTGTGAGGCACAACATCATCTGGATATTGTCATTGAGTAGCCGACCGCTCAGCCCTGGAGATGTGTATGCCCCGTGTGTCCGTAAATGTGCGAGAGTTGAAACGAAAGTCCCTTTCGTCGCTTCGTACTTCTGTCGCAGCTTTCAACTCACTAGATAACGATGGTCGCACGACGGCTGTTTTGCTCAACCTCCAGCATGCATTTGAGATGCTCCTCAAAGCCTCTCTGGACTCCGCCAAAGTTGCAGTCTTCGACAAGCGCTCAGAAAAATCCATCTCATTCGAGGCTGCAATTAGGAAATGCCAAGAGACTCCAGGGATCAAGGTGTCCGACGGAGATGCCGGAACGATGCGAGTTATCGATGCCTGGCGGGATGCTGAACAACACTGGTATGCCACCGTAGATGAAGGACTGTTGTATCTGCATGTTCGCGCAGCAGTTACCCTCTACGACGATTTGCTGCACAAGGTGTTTGGTGAACGGCTCGGAGACCACCTACCAGCCCGAGTGCTTCCTATCAGCGCTGAACCTCCCCAGGACTTTCAGCTTCTGGTCGACCGCGAATACGTTCGTATAGCCGAGCTCTTACACCCAAATAGGCGCGGTAGAGCCGAAGCGCATTCTCGTATCAGAGCACTGCTAGCGATGGAATCACATACAGACCCAGACGCAGCAGAGATCAGGGAAGCGGACGTCCGCCGCGTCGAGCGAGGCGTGCGGTCAGGCAAGTCCCGCTCCCAAGTTTTCCCAAAACTTGGCGCAGTAGGGTCAAACGTCTCCGGGGAAGGACTCACCGTCGAAGTAAGGCTCGTCAAGACAGGCGGCTTACCTATGACCTATGTTCCCGCTGACAGTGACGTAGAACCTTCTGCCATCCGAACGGTGGATCTGGAGAAAAAGTTCTACATGGGGCCCTACGATCTAGCTGACAAATCTGGAATCGATCGCACACGAGCGACAGCCGTTCGTCGGCACTTCAACCTAGACAACAACGACGACGTACACTCACACCGCTTTGTGTTCGGTTCCACGAAGCACATTCGCTATTCAGACAACGCCCTTAGAAAGATGAAGGAAGCAAAAGAGGCCTTGAATCTGAGCGAGCTGTGGAATGCTCACCGCACGCCTCCCAGGGGTAAGAAGCCCGTGTCTTGCACTCAACCTGGCTGTCTGGCGCCTTGAGCATTGCGCTTTTCAAAACACCCTAATTACGTCGTCACCTCAAGCGACAGAATGATGGAACCGCCTACGAGCCGGGACTGTCTCATTAACGGTGTATCCGGCGGTTTTGTTTAGTAGTTTTCAGCGGCCGGGAATCGGTCGCTGAAAGTAATGGCGAAGGCGTTCAAAGCGGGCTTCCAACGCACTGCCCATCGGGTCTTGCCGGCACCGGTCGGATCGAGGGATCGGGTGACCAGATACAGGCACTTTAGCGCAGCCTGCTCGGTGGGGAAATGACCGCGGGCCTTCACGGCGCGCCGGTACCTGGCGTTGAGGGATTCGATCGCGTTGGTTGAGCAGATCACACGCCGGATCTCTACGTCGTAGTCCAGGAACGGGATGAACTCCTCCCACGCGTTCTCCCACAGCCGCACGATGGCCCCGTATTTCCTGCCCCACCGCTCGGTGAGCTCTTCGAACGCCGTCCTGGCCGCCGCGGCATTCACAGCGGTGTAGATGGGCTTCACGTCACGTTTGAGCGCGTCCCAGTCCGCCTTCGAAGCCAGCCGGAAGGTATTGCGGATCAAGTGGATGATGCAGGTCTGAACGGTCGTTAGCGGCCAGACGTTGGAGACCACTTCAGGCAGGCCCTTGAGCCCGTCGCAGACCAGGAAGAAACTGTCTTTGACGCCGCGGTTCTTGATGTCGGTCAGCACACTCATCCAGAACTTCGCGCCCTCCCCGCCGGTGCCGGCCCAGAGCCCCAGGATGTCCTTCTCCCCCGCCAGGGTCACCCCGATCGCGGCATAAATCGGGCGGTTGGCGACCTGCCCGTCTCGGATCTTGACCACGATAGCGTCGATGAAGATCGCAGCGTATACCTCGTCCAACGGCCGGTTCTGCCAGGCAGCCATCTCCTCAAGCACCCTGTCGGTGATCCGCGAGACCGTCTCCTTCGATACGGAGGCACCGTAGATCTCGGCGAAGTGCGCACTGATCTCCCCGGTGGTCAGGCCCTTGGCGTAGAGCGAGAGGACCATCTCATCCACACCGGTCAGGCGGCGCTGACGTTTCTTGACGATGACCGGTGAGAACGTGCCGTCCCGGTCCCGCGGCACGTCCACCTCCACCGGGCCGGTGGTCTCCGTCAACACCGTTTTCGGTCGCACGCCGTTGCGGGAGTTCGCGGTCTGCTTGCTGGACGCGTCGTGCTTTTCGTATCCGAGGTGCTCGGTCATTTCCTCATCGAGCGCAGTCTCGATCACGGTCTTGGTCAGCTGCTTGAGCAGACCGTCCGGACCGGTCAGCGACAGACCCTGGTCCTTCGCCATCCGAACCAGCTCGCGGGCAGCATCAGCCTCAGTTGTCTCTGTTTTCTTCTCAGCGGTTTTCGTACTCGGCACAGCCTCAAGTGTTGCGGCCATATCGGGCTCCTCACCGCCAGGCTTACCGCCCGGCGTGTCGAGCCGGATACACCGTTATTTCCACAGTCCCTACGAGCCGAATGCGTTGCTGGTTGAGGACGAATCCTGTTGATGCTTGAGAAAGTCTTTCGGTTCCAGGTTCGGATTCAGTGCAAGCATTGTCTGCCTGCAGTGGCTCTCGATCGCGTCGAAGTTCGCGCCGTACCCGAGAGATCGAAGGTGGGTTGCCTTCACTCCGAAGAACTGATGCATCTTGTTTGGCAGAGGATAACCTTCACTGTCATAGAGCGGTGAACCATCGCTCCAGGTGCTGTAGCTAAGGTGCGCGCCGGTATCGGGGGTCTCAGCCGTGATGACGTCGGGCTGCACTGACAGGACTATCGCGCTCCTGCATCGATGGGAAACACCGAGCGGATAATCAGGATCGCGATCAACGTGACCCAAAGGCTTCACCTTGTACAGAGCGGCAGGACCATACTTCGCGAACAAAATTGCGTAATCCATCGCGAGATTACGATCGACGGTGATATGAACGTAGTCAGGCCGCTGTTGGTCGAACAGCTCTTTTGGCATCTTGGCTATCCCTCGACTGTAAGCCGGTATTTCCGTTGCGGGGATCAATCGATCGCCAACTGCCCTGCCGGCTGATCCACCGTGCCAATACTCAGGTGCCGGATCTTTGGGTCGCTTCTTGCCCACGCTTTTACTCCCCTAACGATGCGTTTCTATGTGGCGCACTCCCGGCGAGCATAGTGGAATGCGTAAAGTACGCACCGGATAAATCGAGAATCAAGATTCCGGTGGTGTCGCCTCCTGCCCACCTGTGCACGGCACAAGCCCCCGCCGCTTCGCTGCTTGTCCCGCACACACCTGGACAGCAGGAACCAGCCTGACCGTCTGCACACACCCACCACGTCCCCAACATTGGGAGTCTCACCTCGAGCGGGCGGTGGGCGTGCACAGCCTAATTCCGGGGCAATAATGGGTCGATGAAGAGCACACCACTCAACGCGGGCCCGCCGGCGTTGGCGCTGGCCGGTGCGGTGCCGAAGATTCCTGCACCGGATTCCCTGCCGGGCGGTGCAATGTATGAGCCCAAATGGGACGGCTACCGGTTAGCGATCTCTTGTGCTGAAGAAGTCACTTTGTGGTCGCGGCAGGGCAAGGACCTCACCCGCTACTTCCCTGACCTTGCGGCCGCGGCCGAGGACCACATTCCGCCGGGTTTCATCGTCGATGGTGAAGTGGTCATCTGGACCGACGGCAGGCTCGACTTCGAGGCCCTGCAGAAGAGACTTACCTCATCCAAGAAGAATCTGCCCGCGCTGGTGGACGAGCGCCCAGCGTCCTTCGTGGCGTTCGACCTGCTGCAGGCCGCCGGCACCGACACCCGCGGCTTGGCCTTGCGGGTCCGGCGGGAACTGCTCGAGGAACTCACTTCCTGGTGGGAACCACCTCTGGACCTCTCTCCCACCACCACCGACTTGGCCAAGGCGCAGCGGTGGTTCGACACGCTGCCCTCGACCGGGATTGAAGGACTGGTCATCAAGGGTGCCGACCAGGAGTACGAGGGCGGCGAGAGGCAATGGTTGAAGGTCAAACACCGAGAGACATTTGAGGTCGTGTGCGCCGCGGTGATCGGACCCATCAGCCGGCCGGAGATGGTCGTCGCCGGGCTGCCCCTTTACGGTGAGCTGCGCATCGTCGGTCGCACGTCAAGGCTGAAGGCTCCAGCATTGAAGACTCTTGCTGCCCATCTGATCCCTGCAGGACCAGATCATCCATGGCCGCCAGTGGTGAAGTCCGGAGCGATCGACCGATTCAACAGCGCCTCCGCCACTACCGAGCTGACCCTTGTGCGACCTGTGGTCGTGGAAGTCTCCGCCGACACTGCATTCTCGGGCTCATCCTTCCGGCACGCCCTGCGCTATCTGCGTGTCCGCCCCGAGTTGCATCCAAACGACGTCGCGCTCCCCCAGCATCTTGTCCGTGGCCCCTGATACTGGGCGGTACGGTGACAAGAATGGAACTCACAGGCACGATCCGCAACGTGGAAACCGCAGAAACCAGCCGCATCACCGCCAGTGATGCAACCTACGACGAGCCGGGCGGCGCCGGGTCCCGGACGGTGGCCAGCTGATCGCTCTGCGCCGATCGCAGATGACTAGTATTCGAACTCGTGTTCTAATTTAAAGCGTTTCCGCTGAGGGGTTAAACGACCAGTGCCGGTGCCGTACGAATGGGGGGAAACGTACGGAAACCGGCACCGGGAGGACAAGTCCTCGTCGCTACCACCAATTGGGGGAATCGGTGTTGCTGATATCGAGCCTACCGACCGCTCCCCTGTGGGGCGGGAATGTTCGCCCTCGGCGTGCCTGGGCTGCCAGTCGGGAAGGGAGGTGGGGGCGGTCGGCGAGAGCGAAAGGTACCGCGCTTACTATGACCGGCTGTTGGATGATTGGATTGAGCGTTTCGTGATGCGCGAGGAGCCGATAATGCTCACCGAGGCCGAGGTCGACCTCGAACGCCACCCTGCCAACGAGTTCCAGCCGGGACGGAGTGTGTATGTGTGGATCCGCTACCCCTCCCAGGCGTACCTGGTGCAAGCCCAAGCCACCGCGTGGACAGAAACGGCGATCCGGATCTGGTTCTTCGAACCCAAGATCAAAATCCACCGGGAGGGCTGGGTGTGGCGCAGCGCTGTCACCCCGGCCCCGCCCGACAAGACGTAGGACCCAGCTCTAGTCGTCGTCTTCAGTGGTTAGGTCCACTCCGCGTTGGAGTGCTTCGGCTGTGCGGGTGTAGCCACCGGCAATGTAGTCCTCAAGCTTGACCCGTTCAATGCGCCACTGCCCACGGCCCCCGATCTGAATGGCCGGGAGATCGCCGGAATTGATGATGGCCCGGATCTGGTGTTCTGTGGTCGCCAGCTCGGCCGCGACGTCCTTGATGGTCAGGAAGCGGGGCTGATCCTGTGCGGCCATGTGACGGTGTACTCCTCGGCTCAGTCTGCAAATGTCGTGGGACATAAGGGTGAGGCCGGGGCTGCACCACACAGCTCCCGACCCCGTTTCTTTTTTGTTTTCCCTGCGAAAGACATCTCACGGTGCTAATCCGTCAAGACTTGTCCTGTTCTGAGTGTATTCATTTCAGCGAGCGGTACCCGCTAAAGGTTGGACTACGCAGCAGGGCGGCACGGGTTTTCGAGACATGAGCCGTCACGTGGGGAAAGTCCAGACTCCCCTCCAGCAGATGCCCCAAACCTGCGAAACCTATGAGGTGCGGCCAGATCCTCTCACCCCGAATGCTTCCTCCCATGCGATACCGTGTAGGAGCGTAAACTTCCGGTGGAACCCCGCGGGGTCGCTCCCAATACACCTGAACTGCGGGGATAACGGACGCAGGTTGCAGGCAGGCGATAGGACATACGGCGTGGATTCAGCTCGGCACGTTGCAGATTTGGAAGCCGCTCGCGAGCAGATGGTCTTAACGATTGAGCAGATCCGTGCACGGTATGAGCCTCTCGGCTTCAGCACTGAGGGTCAACAGCTCCTCACTGCGGCGTTGGAGGATCTTGAGACGATCGATGTTCGACTGAGTAAGGCCCGTACCTCAGGATGAGCGTTACCAAATTGAACCGGTATCGCCGTCCGTTTCGCTTCCAGCCCCGTCGCCGGCTCCACTCTGCGCACGTACGGTGAGGCCTTCTCTGCGGTTCAGTTCAAGGTTCACTTCTTCGAGCCTTGCAACAGTTTCCAGCTGAGGGTTCACATGGGCGTATTCCTCGTCCAGCTCCCGGTGAAGCCGGCTGTTGAGCACTTCCAACTCGGTGTCGCTCAGAATTGCCAGGTCTTCCGGGAAAGCTTCTTCTGGCGGGAGCCGGTGCGTGTGATCGTTCATCCAACCCAGCCTTCCGCGCGCACAGGAGTTTGGGGCGGAATGACACCGATGGCCTCTCCCCCACCGTCCGGACGGTGGGGGAAGCCGACGTTTCCGGCGGTGTCGAACCGTTTCCCTATGTTGGACGTCATGCGCTGTGGTCCTCCTTGGGGCCATGCGTTGGGTGTGGGCACATGGTCTGCGTGAACCGCGAAGCCCTCGGCGCTGGGAACGCGTTGTTCCCTCCATATAGTTGATGAATGTCTGAATACAATGTCAATGCTTCCATGGCGGAGCAGCTGCAGGATCTGCTGATCAGCAGCGAAGACACCGACCGCTTCCTCGAAGGACTGGCGCTATTCTCCTCCAGGATTTTGGGTGACTCGGTGATTATTCACTGCGGTGTGACCCTTGTCCGGCATGGCAAAGCGACCACGGTGGCCAGCAGCGGGGACGAGGCCCGGCAACTCGACGAGATCCAGTATGGCTTCGACGAGGGACCGTGCCTGAATGCCATCGACACACAACAGACCACTGTTGTCGCCGATGCCCGCTCGGATACCCGCTGGCCGGACTACTTCGCTGCAGTGCAGGAGTACGGGTATTACTCCATGCTGGGCGTTCCCTTGTTCATTGGCGGTGACGGCGGTGCAGCCCTGAACTTTTATGCCAAGAAACCGCATACCTTCACCTCCGACATCGTGCGGAAAGCCGAAACGTACGCGGAGCAGGCAAGCCGTGCCCTTCAGCTGGCCGTACGCGTCGCTGCACATGCGGATAAAGCACAGGATCTGGAAGCCACCCTCCGGTCCCGTACCAGCATCGACCTCGCCGTCGGAGTCATCATGGCCCAGAACCGGTGCACGCAGCAGGAAGCCTTCGACATTCTCGTCCAGGCCTCCAGCCATCAGAACGTCAAACTGCGCGTCCTCGCCGACCAGCTCGTCGAGGGTATCTCCGGGAAACCAGCGCAAACTCACTTCGACTCCTGAACCGTCTGACAATCAAGGTGTCAGTCAGGTTCTGCCGAGCGGCTCAGTACGACGGCTTGGCTGTTTCTTGCAGGATCCCGTCACCAACCCGCATACCCTGTTCGGGGCACACACCTAGCCGGTTGATGACAACTGTGCCGGACTCGGTGAAGTGAGCACGAAGGCTTTCACTTCATCGAAGAGGCTGCTGGTTTGAAGACAGTGATAGAGCTGGCCCAGGAAGCGGTTGAAAAGATTCCGCTGAGCGGCCGCGTGCCAGTCACCGGCCATTCGTCTGCGCCGGTAGTGTTCGTTTGCCCCCTTTGAGCTCTTCAACGCGGCGAAAGCCCAGAGAAACCCAGCTGCGATCAGTCGATTATTCTTGACGAATCTGCGGCCTACGTACGTCTTCTTTCCGGATGCTCGAGTAACCGGCGCAGATCCCGCGTAAGCCTTCATTGCCCTCGCATCGGCGAAGCGGGCACGGTCATCACCGACTTCCGCTAGTACCCTGGCACCCAGTTGGACACCCAGGCCGGGGAAACTCAGGAGGATTTGCGAGTCGGGGTGCTGTAGAAAGGCTTCCTCCACTGCCTCGGCGAGGCGATCCGCTGCCTGACATGCTGCATCGAGCTGGAGCAGCAGGGCCGTAAGCTGCACCCCCATTGCTTCCTCAACAGGATGCGGAAGTCTTGCGTAGTTGTCCCGGAAGATCTGCTTCAATCGAGCCGCTTCCTTGGCGATGCCCCGCACACGTCCGGCACGGCGGAGGGCTGCTTGCAGCTGAGTGACGGAGAGTCCCGCTGCACGCCCTGGGCTCGGTGCCACGGCCAGAACCGCCCGACTCTCGGCACGGATGAGACCGTTCTGCTTCCCAAGGAATGCCACCAGCGCCGCCGGATAGTAGTTCCGCAAGAGCGAACGAACTTGGTTGGACATCTGCTGCCGAGACCACACGGCATCCTGCTGAGCGCGGGCCAAGACCGTGATCGCGCGGGCCAGGTCCGAGTCTTGAGGCAGAGGCCTGTGTGCGGCCCTGTCCGTGCGAAGTATGTTCGCCAGCACGAGCGCATCCCCGTGGTCGGACTTCTTCCGCGAGACCGCATACCTTTCACGGTATCGGGCTGCCGAGAGCGGATTTATCGCGTAGACCTGCCGCGTGCCCGTCCTCAGGGTCGAGACAAGGAGCCCATGGCTGGTCTCGATCGCAACCGGAATAGGTGTCTGCGGCGTATCGCCATGCTCAGCAAGCAGCTCAAGAAGGGCCCGATACCCGGCGGCATCATCGGTAATGCGCCGTTTCGCCAGCAACTCGCCGGCGTCATTGACCAGCGCGATGTCATGATGATGTTCGGCCCAATCGAGCCCGCAATACACGTTCAAACCAGCTCCTAACTCTCTACCAACCTGAATCGGTGATGAGCCTGTTCGGGCACGCGGCGACCTAATTCCAGGACTCTTCGGCCCGCCATCTCACTAGCCGTTCGTGACACCGACTCACCGCGGGGGTCCCAGCCTTATCAAGGGCTCGAAAGGCCCGGGAAGAAGAGGGAGATCTCCCCGCAGCAGGCTCGCACCATAAAGAGCATGAACTGCAGCAGAGCAGTGTACTCAAAAGACACCCCGAGCAATGGCAAAGTCACCAAGCTCATCGCAGGCCGGGGGTGGGGTGGGGCAGGTTTCGCAGCAACCACTTCACCAGTGACAGCCATTCTTTTGCGGGGCCTCCATGGACCTAGGAAATCTCAGGAGTCCACCAGTAAGGCAGTTGCTGCGTAGCCCGTTGATGCCAGCAGTCCCTTCGTCACCAACTCGGCGAATCGGGAACCACTAATAAGGAATTAGGAAATCTATTCGGTCCGGTGCTTCTCCTCATCGAGATTCCGCCGACCGGTACGCAGCGCACCCGGCGGGACGGGCTCCCAGGGTTTGCCGCCGTTGTACTTGCGCTGCAGCCGGCGCACTTCCTTCAGGACCGCTTTCTCGATCAAGTCTGACACGGACGCATACCCCTCACCGGCTCCTGCGGCGAGGAACGCGGCACGGACCATGCCCGCGTCTTCCTGGGTGAAGTACGGGGTGAAGGAGGCCGGCTTTCGCTTACTCATGTACCCAGATACTCATTCACTCATCGGCTTTCCGGTGGGTTCTTCGAACCGTGCCCGGGCTTCGGCGAAGGTGATGTTCAGGGCTTCTGCGATGTCGTGCCAGTCACCGCCTTCGTTGCGGGCGAGTTTCACCGCTGCTTTGAGTTCCCGTTCGGCCCGCTCGAGTCGTTCCTGGTGGCCCTCCAGCAGGGTCCGCCAGTCCTCGATGAGCCATCCGCGGCCCATCATGTCCGCATCATCCGAGAGCTCGAAGCAATCCCCCAGCAGCCGGTAAGAGTTGAGCAGCTTCGCGGCCTCGTCCGGACTGAGCTCGTCGAAGTCATTCGTGTCGCTGGGGCCTGCATAGGGCTTGTCCCTCATCATTGGTCCTTACGGTTGCGGCAAGAGTGCCGGCGACCAGCGTAACGCTGCCTGATCGCCGGCACTCCCTCAGCATTCGAGAGCGAGTGGTTTAGAACGGTGGGTCGATGGTTTCGGGTGCATTACCCCAACCACTGTTGCTGGTCGCGCCGGCTGGTGCACCCCATGGGTCGGGTTGTGTGCCCTGGCTACGCTGGGCTCCCCCACCCGTGTCGTTGCTGCGCTGGGTGCGGTTGATTTTCGCTGTCCCTACTCCCGCGAGTTCGTTCTCAGGGCCTGTCTGCACTTGGTTGACGTACTGCGGATAGTCCGTAGTTGCGACTCTCTTATAGAAGATCGACAAAGTTTCAGGAATCATGAAGATGCCATGGTATTTATGAGGAATGAGCTGCATTGATGAACCCGGGCAGGGGTGATGGGGCTCGCCACCGTCCGCTCGATCGGGATGGCCCAACCCCTGCGCTCGGAGCAAGACGAAGACGACTTCGAGCAGGAGCTGATCGATCAGTATGCCCTCGCTCAAGTAGGGGCCGGGCTGAGCGACAAATTTGTCCATGCGGAGCGGACCGCGGTGTTCGAGTTCGCCCGCTTTCTGGATCGGCGTTTGTGGACAGCATCGGAGTCGGACGCTGACCGGTTTCTGTCCTATCTGAGGCAGGAACGAGACCTGGCGCGGACGACCAGGGAAAGCAAGGCCTCGACGCTGGGGCGCTTTTTCGACTTCCTCATTGCCCGGCACCAGGGCGATATCCACGCCCTCACCGGCTACGTGGTCACACAGCCGATCGATGAGTTCAATAGGCCCGCCAGCTCGTCCTCGGCCGCTTCCCGTGTCCCGCCGAGCGACCCCGAGGTCGAGGCTTTGTTTACGGGATGGCGCGAGGCGCTTCCTGCTGCGCGGAAGTACCTGCCGGCCGCGAGAGATTATTTGGCCGCTTCGCTGTGGCGACGTGCCGGACTCCGGATCAACGAGACGGTGATGCTCGATATCAAGGACTGGCGGCCGGACCTCGGAGAGCACGGCAAGCTGCACGTTCGGTTCGGTAAGGGAAGTCGCGGCAAGGGTCCGAAGCCGCGCCTTGTCCCAGCTATCGACTCGGTCGATGCCCTGATGGAGTGGTGGCTGAGAGATGTGCGGCATCAGTTCGGCGACGATTACCTCGACCCCGACGCTCCCCTGCTGCCGAGTGAGCGGCGGGACCGCGTCACCGGCAGTTGCAAGCGTGCCGGGGATGACACGCTCAGGGGCGGGCTGACGGCCGCGGTGGAGCGCTGGCTCCCGACGTGGGGCGACCGACTGGGCCCTCACGGCTTGCGGCACTATTGTGCTTCCTCGCTCTATGCCCGAGGGATGGATCTGAAAGCTGTCCAGGAGTTGCTCGGCCACGAGTGGCTTTCCACCACGACTCGATACATCCATGTCCACTCCGAGCACATCGACCACGCCTGGGCAGTCGCGAATCAACGCGTCGCAGCCCGGCTGACAGGAGAATAAAACGATGCGTTGGAATCTTCGAATGGTGGCCGCCGAGCGCGGGATCTGGAAGTCGACCGAGCTGCGTCGCCGGCTCGCCGAGGCTGGCCTAGAGATCAGCGGCGGCAAAATGTCGGGTCTGTGGACCGGGACCCCCACGATGATTCGACTGGACGACCTCGACGTAATCTGTTCGGTCCTCGACTGTTCTCCGGCAGAGCTGATGATCCGCGAACCCGAGAAGGTCTCAGCCCGCCGGCCCCAGGCTGTCAGGACCGCTTCCGACGCTCCGCCACCAGCTGTCGTGCCCCGGCTCGGGCGCAACCGCTCCAGCCCGCCGGCATGAGCATTCCGCGGACTTGCAGCACCTGCGGCGAACGACCAGTCGCGTGGAGCGCCTACCCGAGGACGCGGTATTGCTACGCGTGCATGCCCGGCGGGCCCCAACTCCCTCCGCCATGCCGACGCTGCAGCCGCACTGAGGGTTACTACACCGCAGGCTTGTGCGATCGCTGCCACCCGAACGCCCCGCAACCGATGGCCTCCTGCCGCGACTGCCATGCTTGGGGCGTGACCCGGATGCGTGAATGGCTCTGCACCGCTTGCCACGGATGGCGCAAAACCAAGTCGATGGGCACCTGCCAGTCCTGCCACGCCGCTCTGGCGGTCAACGACGAACAGGCCTGCAGACTCTGCTGGCACCAATACCGCGTCACCGGCGCCAAGGCTACGGGCCTGGGACTGCTGGCGGCAAACCAGTCGGGCCAGCAACTGTTCTTTGCGGACCTCCGACACGTCGCAGCCAGCCAGCGTCGAGGCTACCGGCGCCCCGGGTTCGACCCAGCTCCGAGCGCCCGACCGGATATCCTGCCGTTCACTGCCGTCCCATACCACCAACTGGTCTTGTTCGACTCCGAAAGGGACCTGCGCAGGGGACGGATACAAGGCTTCCCATCCACCGCGCACCCGGAAATGGCCGCCTTCCTCAAACAGACCACCCTGGAACTCGCCGCCCGTCAAGGATGGAGCAGCAACAACGTCGAGAATGTCCAGCGAGGATTGGCGATCGTGCTCGCCCTGCAGGACACACCCGGCGCCCCGGTCAGAACCACCGAGGTCCTCCGGCTCAAGCAACTCGGCCTGAACCGCACCAGAGTGCTGGAAGTATGTCAGGCCGCCGGGCTGCTCCACGACGACCAAGGGCCAGCGATCGACCGCTGGGTCGCCGGCGCCATCGCCCTCCTGCCCCAGCAGATGCAAAGCGAACTCGCCCACTGGTACTCCGTCATGGCGTCCGGCAGCAAGACCCAACCCCGTAGCAAGCCCCGCTCGGAGACTACTATCCGCCTCTACCTCAGATGGTCCCTGCCAGCCCTGCGCACATGGGCGGCCACTGGGCACACCTCCCTCCGGGAAATCACTGCCGATGAGATCCGAGCGGTCCTGCCTCCCACAGGCAATCCCCGCTCCACCATGGGCCGCGGACTCCGATGCATTTTCCGAATCCTCAAAGCGCACAAGCTCGTGTTCCTGAACCCCCTGAACCGGATCCAGACCGGCGTCGAAGCAACGACGATTCCACTCCCGCTCCCACCCACGAAACTCAGGGAAGCACTCGAGTCCACCGACCCCGCCACAGCCGCGGTGACTGCACTGGCCGCCTTCTACGGTCTCCGAACAGGCCAACTCCGCAGCCTGCTCCTGACTGACCTGCACAGCGGATACCTGCACCTGGACCAGCGGAGGATCCCCCTCGCAACCCCGGTCCGCGATCGGATCAAGGCCTGGCTCGAATATAGGGAAGAGTGCTGGCCCAATACCGCGAACCAGCATCTGTTCATCAGCGGACAGAGCGCCACGGAACACAGGCCAGTCGGCTATGACTGGGTCACACGGCGCATTGGCACGACCACCCAGAAGGTCCGCGAAGACCGCATCCTCCAGGAGCTCATCGCCACCAACGGGGACCTCAGGCGCATCTGCGACATGTTTGGACTCACCATCGGCGGGGCCCAACGCTATGCAGCGATCTTGGGGCTCACAGATCTCGCGAACGGCTGACGGCATCCATCACCAGCAAATTGCGCAATAGAGTCGCCGGACGCCGTCAAGTTGATCGAACCCAAGGATTCTCCGCAGCAAGGACACACCAAGACCCCTGAGTTCGGCCGTTTCGAGGCTTCAGTATTCATGAACTCACGGGAGACGGTGATGTACGCGAATGCTGCGGGACTTTGGTGATTTCGACTTCGCGGAAACCGACGCCTTTTCGTTCGAAGTAGCCTTCGGCCTCAAACGCAGAGGGGGCAGTTTGGCTTGGTGTACAGGGCGTAGGTAGCCATTGTCATTTCTCATCGTTATTCGTACTGAAAGTAGTTTCCGCTCCGCAACGGCGCAAATGGCGCCTACCTCTCGCGTTGCCGCAAAGCTAGCCGGCTGGCTTGCCGGAATCCGTCTGACGCAAACCGTCGACCCTCGCACGTGACTCCTGGGATGCTTCATGCCACAGCATGTCGCGTTCACGCAAGAGCTTCTGGAGGTCTGACCAGGCAATTTTCCGAAACTGTGTCCGCGGTCGCTGCTTCGAAGCCTCACGCATTCTGGCCATCCAGTCGGGTTCTTCTTCACTCGTCGTCATGCCCTGAAGCTTTCAGCAAAACCTGTACGGGAGTCAACGACATGGACCCTGTACATTCGACCGAGTTATCCCCCGCATCCGACGAAACGCCGATAACGGCCCATACGTCGTCCTGCCGGTGGACACGGAATGGTTGGCAACGATGTGGGGGCCGCAAGCATACGGGAGACCCCGGTCACGAGAACCGTTCAGGCGTTGTCTCGTGACCGGGGACGCGGGTAGCGGGTAGCGGTCCTACAGCACGGCCGGCTCCCCCTTTTCACAGTTGCCGGTGAGGAGCTATTTGGATATGTCTGCAGTGGACGTCGCCTTCTCGTCGGCCTCGGAATCCTCGACCCGGTCGTGTGCATCGGCGGTGATCACCGGTTCGCCGTGAACCAATCCGCGGGCGTTCTTCTTCGCGTCGCCGCGGGTCTTGAGCAGACTCGCCACAGTTGCGACGACGATGGTGGCGGCGATAAAGAGCAGCGAGAGCCAGATGGGGACCTCGGGCACCCAGAGCAGCGGTTCCCCGCCGTTGATGAAGGAGAGCTCGTTGACGTGCAGGGCGTGGAAAACCAGTTTCACACCGATGAAGCCGAGGATGACGGCCAACCCCTGGGCTAGGTAGACCAGACGCTCAAGCAGTCCTCCAATGAGGAAGAACAACTGGCGCAGACCCATCAACGCGAACGCATTGGCGGTGAAGACGATGTACGCCTCGTTGGTCAGCCCGTAGATCGCCGGGATCGAATCGACAGCGAAGATGAGGTCCACGAAGCCGATCGCGATGATTGTGAGCAGCATCGGCGTGACGAAACGCTTCCCGCCCTGCATCACGGTGAGCTTGTCCTCGTGGTACTCATTAGTGACGGGCAGGACCCGGCGCACGAGTGTCATGAACTTACCGTCCGCCGGGTTGGACTCGTGGCTGCCGAACGCTTGCTTGTAGGCCAGGACGAGGAGCAGGGCACCGAAGATATAGAAGACCCAGGAGAAGTTCTCGATCAGGGCCGCTCCGATGGCGATGAACCCACCGCGCAGGATCAGGGCGATGATGATCCCGATCATCAGCACCTTCTGCTGGTACTTCTTCGGAACCGCAAACCCGGCCATCACAATAAGGAAGACGAACAGATTATCGATCGACAGTGCCTTCTCGGTGAGGTAGCCGGCGAAGTACTCGCCGCCGAACTTCCAGCCCGACACCATGCCGATCCCCACACCGAACAGCAGCGCGAGTCCGATGTAGAACGCCGACCAGCGCGCCGATTCCCCAATGGACGGCTCGTGGGGTTTACGCACGTGGGCGAAGAACTCGTAGACGAAGAACAGGATCGTCACAGCGATCGTGATGAACCAGATCATAGGTGTGACCTGCATAAGGGGTGCTCCCAAGGGGTAGGCGTTGAACAGATACGCCAAGGTCTCCTCCGCCCGGACGACACCGGAACCGACGACCCGAGATGCTTCAGTGCATCCGTAATGACGGGCCGATCACAGACGGGAGTACTCCCCTTGATGAAGTAATCCTAACCCACCAAAACCGTCCTAACCGACACGATCATGCCAATGACCGTGCGATGTTCTGACCACCGTGGAACCCACGGACGGCGAGAAATTAGATCAAATAGTTGGGTCTTTTTGATGAGGTTGGACTGGCCTACCGTAGGTGTTGGAGCCGCCCGGCCCGGGCGACCGAAGTACGGAGGACCCCCGATGACAACGCACGTAGCCGACTGCAGCGTAACCAACTGTTCGTTCAATGATCACTCTGCCTGCAATGCCGCCGCAATTACCGTCGGTGGCACACAAGACCACGCCTCCTGCTCCACCTTTATCGACACCGGCACACACGGCGGCCTGCCCAAGGTCCTGGCCGGTGTCGGGGCATGCCAGCGAGCCGAATGCATCCACAACGATCATTTGATGTGCACGGCGGCCGAAGTCCACGTCGGACCGGGCCCGGACAACGCCGACTGCCTCACTTACGCACAAAAATAGGCCAAAAGCTGCACAACAATAGATAACATCGCTTGGAGGGTCCTGCTGCTCATCTGGCTGCCCAACACGCTGTGATACGGAAGGGATTCCGCGGTCTGACAGTGGCTGCTGGAGTGGTGGCTGCCCTTCACCCATATCTGGTCCATTGGGCGGCTAACCACGCCTGTCCCCTTGAGTGCATTTGTCCGCGTGACTGCTTCACCGGGCACAGGAATAACATGATGCGTTCTGGTATGCGCCTGTTGGCTGCGGTCAGCCGCCTGTGACTATTGCTCCGACTGGAGGTTTTTCGCGACTTAGTCTGGTGGTTCCAGTCACGACCGGATTTCTACTACGCTGTGTAGAAGAGAAACCATCTGCGTAAGGAGCGGCATGCCTCGCATCACCATTGGACTCGGCGTCATTCTCATCGCCCTCGGCGTCACCGCTTACATCGCCGCAGCATTCGCCAGCTGGACGGCGCTGATCCCGGCCATCCTGGGAGGTGTCATCCTGATCTCCGGCCTCATCGGCCTGAAGAATCAGAAGATCGGCATCCACATCGCCCTAGTTGTGGCAGTGCTCGGCATCCTCGGCACCACGATGAACGTCCTGCAGCTCGGCGCGCTCTTCGCCGGCGAGGCGGAGCGTCCTGCTGCGGTGATCACCAGCACGATTACTTTCGTCCTGCTCCTCATCTATGTGGCGCTCGGCATTCGCTCGTTCATCGCCGCTCGCCGCAGGAAATCAGCAGAGGCTTGACCTCCGGTTCCGCCGCAGGCGGGGTCGGATTACGGCTGTGACTATCCGTGAGGGAGGTGGCTTCCGCCGATCTCACTTGCTGGTGCGTTTATCCCTGGTGAGTTCCAATGGAAGTACCCGTCGCAGGACGTCGGCGAGTGTGATCACCTCGACGAAGCGGCCGTTTCTCATGACGGCGGCGAGTTACTCGCCTGCCTGGTGGACTCGGGCCAGCGCCTCGTAGACCGTGTGCTGGTGTCGAGCACGAATGCCGCCCGGGCGAGTTCGCTGACGGGCCGGTCCGACGGTTCGAGAAGCGTGTGGCGGACGTGGATGACTTGGGGAGCAGCCCCGGTGGGATTCTGGACGAGGACGCGCATGTCTCCGGTTCGCGCGGCAGCGTCCTGAACGTCGGCGTGTCATTTCAGTGCGTTGTGCCGCCGTGTCGCCAGCCTCGGCACGCGCACTTAGCCTGGCGCGGTCGACCGACATGTAGGCGAATCCTGCGCAACGAAATGGCCGTTAGCGGCAATGATCGCAAAAATAACGATGATTCCGAGGAGCAGAGTCAGGAACGCTTCGATCACCGGAAGCGCGCCTTTGGCTGAGGGGAACCGTACAGAAGCCTACGGCCGTCTCCAGTAGTCGTCGGACGAGGGCAACTGTCACTCGGACGACCCGGCACTGGCAGACGATCGGCCCATTGCGCTGGTACCCACTCCAAGGATTGATGCTCTCGACGTTTCAGACAGTATTCACCTCTCCCGAATAACCGGTCAGGAGGCAACACGGGGAAGCCCCCTTACCCGCGAGACCGCATCGCCCTCCTCGACGTGCAACTTACCGCCGTCCCTGGCTAACAGTCACAGGTGGCTTCCTTTTCATGGACAGAAGGTAGGCAACGCGCTTGGATCGGCGCCGAGGGGGCAGGGTTCGAAGGTGAAGATGACGAGGGATCCGAGCGCGATGATGACGATGGAGCAGGTAAGCAGTACGGCTTTGAGCCAGAGGCGCGACCTGGCGGTGTCGGCGTAGTCGTTGATGATGATGCGGAGACCGTTAGTGCCGTGAAGCATGGCGAGCCAGAGCATGATCAAATCAAACCATTGCCAGAAGGGGTGTGCCCATTTGCCGGCAACGAAGGCGAAGTCGAGCTGCTGGATGCCGTCACCGAGCACAAGGTTCACGAACAGGTGGATGAAGATCATCACCAGAAGGAGGACCCCGGACCACCGCATGAACAGCCAGGCGAGCATTTCGAAGTTGCTGCTGGCCTGCAGGCGGCTGCGCGGAGGACTGAAAGGCATCCTGACGCGGTCTCGTTGCGGGCGGGTCATTGAAGGCCCAGTCCACATGTTCTGAGCTCCTGCAGCACGTCCTCGACAAGCTGCTCCGAGGGGCAGCTCGCGTCGATGACGATGAAGGACGGAAAGGCTTGAAGCGCTCGACAGGCGTTATTGAACATGCCATCGCTCAAGGCTGTCTCGTCCGGCGTACCTGGCGGCATCGTGTTCCATCGTCATATCGTTTTTCAACCCCTCACTGGCCACTAACTGTTAGTCCTGCTTTAGTGCCGCTAGTCATCGTCCTGCTCGTTCTCCTGTTCACCGTTTTCCTCTTGGTCATCAGCGCCGTCTTGTTCTTCCACGCCTGGCATTTGCGGAAGTGGTGTGTCGTCGCAACCGGTAAGAAACAGGGCACCGGTCAGGAGAAGACCTGTGCCTAGGAGCGCTGCGGTCCGGGTTTTCATGGTGATTCCTTTCGAAAGTGCCCGTCGATAGGGGCGAGGAAGTTGAGCAATTCACCAATCTCTTGGTGTGCGATGGAGGGGTGGAGGAAATGTTGGTGTTTCTCCACTGTGTAGTGGGTCCGCCGGCCTGACTTGATGCGGTGGATATAGCCGCCCTCTTCAAGGTCCGCGAGTATATGGAGCGTCCCGCGCGGGGTGATCCCGACCGTTTGGGCGATGTCTTGCACCAGCATGTCCGGGTTACTGGCCACGGTGATCAGGACATGGCCGTGATTGGTCAGGAACGTCCAGGGTGGGCGGTGGGCTGGTCCAACGCCTTGGCTGGCTGTTTCATGGGCCGGACTTTCAGCGGCCGGATTCGTTGAACTTGTGTGTGACATTGGAAAGGTCCTTTCCGTGGACGCCGGTAGATCTTTTCTGCCCTGCGTGCTGTGTTAGTGCGCGTCATCATCTGTTAGACACAGGATCTTCATCCCGCGTGTCAATGCCGTCGGCAGTTTGATCCCAGTGACGACAACGGCCGCGTGTGCCCGGCGCGCGGCACGGGCCAAGGCTGCGGCTCGGGCCGGACGGGAACGCCTGAAAGACCTGGCGCCGTGCCACGCCACACGCGTAGGACTGGAGAATCCTGCCGCTTCCAGTATTGGCTGTGCTTGGGCGGCGAGAGTTTCAGCGTCGCGGAGCAACCGGTAATTGATTCGTGCCACTATCGACGGGTCGATAGTGAAGGCTGGCCGTTGGATGGGTACTAAAAGAAGTAATGGCCGGTCCTGTTCTGAAGCTATCCCGACCGCGGTGTGCGCCACGATCGTTGCATCCGATTCATGGGTAATGATGGCAACGATGGGGCGACGCGGAGCGATTACGACCGCGGTCATCGTTTACCTCCGTCCTTAGTTGAGGGTTCACGGTCGTCTCCGACCTTGTTTTCCTTGTCGGTGTTTCCGGCGTCGGCGTGCTGGCTGGCATGGGCTTTGGTTCGACGACGCTTCCACACCGGTTCCAGCTCGGCGTCCTCTCCCTCGGTGGCGACCCGGAAGGGAGGATCGGAGGGCTGAGGGAGAGCTTGACGGCCTTGACCGCGCGTGGCCCTCAGGCTGGCCACGATGGAAACCGTGAGGATTGCGGCGACCACGGCCAGGGAGATAGTGGTGGGGATGTAGAAAAGGTCGATTTTGAGGAGCATTTTGATGCCGACCCAAATCAGGACCAGGGCGAGTCCGATCTTGAGGTAGATGAAGCGATGGATCAGATCTGCTAACAGGAAGTACATGGCACGTAGGCCCAGGATCGCGAAGGCATTGGCGGTGAAGACGAGGAACACTTCATCGGTCACGGCGAAAATCGCGGGGATAGAGTCCACAGCGAAGACCACGTCGGTGACCTCGATCAACACCAGCACCGCCAACAGTGGGGTAGCGAGCAATACGCCGTTACGTCGGACCAACAGTTTTTGTCCGTGATAGGACTCGGTCATGGGAATCCACCTGCGGAAGAGGCGCAGGACAGCGGATTTCTCGGGGTCCAGGTGTTCGTTGCGTTGGCGGATCATCCGGTAACCGGTGTAGAGCAAGAAAGCAGCGAAAATGTACAGAATCCAGGCGAAGTTCTGGATCAGCACGGCGCCCGCGGCAATGAAAATTCCCCGGAAAATGAGTGCGCCCAGCACGCCCAGGAACAGCACACGGTGCTGGAACTCCCGCGGGACGGCGAAGTAGCTGAAGATGATGGCCCAAACGAAGACGTTGTCAACGGCGAGGGACTTCTCGATCAGGTACCCGGCGAAATACTGTTGGCCGAACTCGGCGCCCCAGTTCATCCAAACCAGTACGCCGAATGCGACACCGAAGACCACCCACACGCCGGACCATACGGCCGCCTCCCGCACGTCGATGACATGAGCTTTGCGGTGAGCGAAAAGGTCAACGGCAAGCATCACAACGATGAAGCCAAGCACCGCGGCCCAAATCCAGAATGGGACATCCATTAAAAATCCTCCGATCAATTCGATCGGAGGTCTTTCCCAGCCCGTAAGGGCCTTGCCCGCCGGACCGCTGCGGGCCGTAGTGACGACGGGACAATCAGGGGATACTCCCCTCCATATACGTAATAAGTGAAACACGCTTCACCTATCAGGGTCAAGGATCGGCTTACGGGGCAACGATCTGATACCCCTGCAACGTTCAGTCAGCTATCCCCAGCAGACGACAACGGCAACCGGCACTGCCCCCGGTCCAGTTGATTCCACAGTGGGTTGACCGGTTGCTACCCACCGTGATTTTTACCATCGGGGGGTGGAGTTGTTGCGGGCACCGGTCGCAGGATTGGGCTGTGCTCCGTACACTCCTACCCATGGATGCACTTGACGTGGGACGGATCGTGGCTGGGCTGGTGTTGCTGGTGCTGGGTGGGGAATTCCTGGTGCGGGGGGCTTCAGCGCTGGCCCGTCGCGTGGGGATTTCCTCGCTGGTGGTCGGGCTCACCGTGGTCTCGGCAGCCACATCAGCACCGGAGCTCGCCGTGACCATCGGCGCTGTCCTGCGCGACGAACCCGGGCTCGCTGTGGGCAACGTGGTCGGCAGCAACATCGTCAACGTCCTGCTCATCCTCGGACTTTCCGCACTGGTTGTTCCGCTTGCCGTGAAGCAGCGGTTGGTGCGCTTTGACCTGCCCCTGATGGTCGCCCTGTCAGTCGGGGTGCTCCTCGTGTCCCTGGACGGGAGGATCAGTGCCGTGGATGGGTTGGTTCTCTTCTGCGTCGTGGTTGTGCACACTGTAATGACCGTCGTCATCGGCCGCCGCGACGCGAAGATCCCCACGACGCCGGACCCGGCCGGGGGTTCGCCTACCGCCGATTCAGCTACCGCCGATTCGGCCGGCGAGAAAGAGGCGGCGCCTGCGGACTCTTTCGGCAAATCGCTCCTGCTCGTGCTGCTGGGGATCGCCTTACTGGTGGCCGGTGCCACGCTGCTCGTGGAAGGCGCGGTGAGCATTGCCGCCACACTGGGCGTGAGCAGTCTCGTGGTCGGTCTGACTGTAGTGGCAGTCGGGACGTCGCTGCCCGAACTGGCGACATCCATCATTGCGGTGCGCCGCGGTGAACGAGACCTGGCCGTGGGTAACGTGGTCGGCAGCAACATCTTCAACATTGGGGTGGTGCTCGGACTGCCCGCCCTGATCTCTCTTGAGGGCATTCCCGTATCCGCTGCTGCGGTGGCCTTCGATATACCGGTGATGCTGGCAGCCGCGGTGGCACTGCTGCCCGTCGCGTTCACCGGCTTCGCGATCGCGCGTTGGGAGGGCATCCTGTTCGTGGGGCTGTACCTGGCCTACACCGGATATGTCGTTCTGACCGCTACCGCACACGATGCCCTGGAAGGGTTCACCGCAGCCATGGCCTGGTTCGTACTACCATTGATCGCAGCCACCCTCATCTCCTTCACAGCCTACGAAATCGGGCTCCACAAGGGCCGCCGGAACCCGGACCAGACCCGAACCTCGCCCTAGTCCGGAGTTGCTGGCCATTGCCAGCCGGCGGTGAACCGGACAAGGGGTGGCTGTCGGTCGAGGCGGTCCGTACGTAGACTGTCGATCTGGTGAGCTAAGGAAATCTAGTCGGCATGAGCACATTCGACGAACCCGCAGACCAAGGAGCCGCCCATGTCCAGCCACGACGACCCCACCACTGGCCCGGAGGATCACAGCCACGATAGCCTCCACCGTGGCAGCTACCGCGAGGTGCTCCGTGTCGGGGAGATCCTGCGTAAAGAGACCGTCGGGGGCATACTGCTGGTCGTTGCAGCACTGGCCGCCATCGTGTGGGCGAA
Source organism: Arthrobacter sp. KKT183 (assembly GCF_055657625.1). NCBI lineage: Bacteria > Bacillati > Actinomycetota > Actinomycetes > Micrococcales > Micrococcaceae > Arthrobacter > Arthrobacter sp. KKT183. Next base: position 28,079 of record NZ_JBVMVW010000002.1, read on the forward strand.
CTCTCCTGCCGCGGATAGTTACTTCGCCTTGCGTGACTACGAGATCGGTTACGAGCCCTGGAGCCTGCGGCTCAGCCTCAGCAAATGGGCGGCCGACGGGTTGCTGGCCATCTTCTTCTTCCTCGTGGGTCTGGAGCTGAAGCGGGAGTTCGTGGCCGGTGACCTGCGCCAGTTCAGCAAGGCCGTGGTCCCGGTCGCCGCAGCCGTCGGTGGGGTTGCTGTTCCGGCGCTCGTCTACGTTGCATTCAACGCTGTGAACCCGGAGACGGTCAGCGGGTGGGCTATTCCCACAGCCACCGATATCGCTTTCGCGGTGGCGGTGCTGGCCATCATCGGCTCCCACCTACCTCCCGCGTTGCGGTTGTTCCTGCTGACTCTTGCGGTGGTGGATGACCTGTTGGCTATAACAATCATCGCCGTCTTCTATACCGATGACGTAGCGCTCACGCCCTTGCTGCTCGCATTGGTCCCGCTGGCAGTCTTCGCCTTCTTCACGCATCGCTTCTCCCGGTTCTTCAGCCGGCACGCCTGGGCATTCTGGATCATCCTGCTGCCCCTGGGACTGGTGGTCTGGGTGCTGGTTCACGAGGCCGGCGTCCACGCCACCGTTGCCGGCGTTTTGCTCGGTTTCGCGGTCCCGGTGATGCGCAGCAAGGCCAGCGGCGGACCTGAGGCCGGCCCGGGTTTGGCTGAGGAATTCGAACACCGCTTCCGCCCCATCTCTGCCGGGTTCGCAGTGCCAGTGTTCGCCTTCTTTTCTGCCGGTGTGGCAGTGGGTGGCTGGGAAGGACTCACCACAGCCCTGACCGCCCCCGTCGCTGTGGGTATCATCGCCGGGCTCATCATGGGCAAACCGATCGGGATCGTCGGTGCCACCTGGCTCACCACCAAGATCACCCGCCGGCGCCTGGACCCGTCCTTCCAATGGATCGACCTGGTGGGCGTGTCCTTGCTGGCAGGGATTGGCTTCACCGTCTCCCTGCTCATCGCCGAGCTGAGTTTCGCTGCAGGCAGTGTCAACACCGACTACGCCAAGGTCGCGGTCCTCACCGGCTCTGTGGCAGCGGCTCTGCTGGCCGGAGCGTTGCTGCAGGCCCGAAACCGCCACTACCGGGCTATCGAGAATCTCGAGTCCATCGACACCGACCACGACGGCGTCCCCGACATCTACCAGAACGATGAAGCCAGGGACGGGCGCCCGTAGGAGCGGCACTCAACACCTGATCCTCGACCGGAACGATCCCTGCACTCTCTCCCCCTCGCAACCCCGGTCCGCGATCGGATCAAGGCCTGGCTCGAATATAGGGAAGAGTGCTGGCCCAATACCGCGAACCAGCATCTGTTCATCAGCAGACAGAGCGCCACGGAACACAGGCCAGTCGGCTATGACTGGGTCACACGGCGCATTGGCACGACCACCCAGAAGGTCCGCGAAGACCGCATCCTCCAGGAGCTCATCGCCACCAACGGGGACCTCAGGCGCATCTGCGACATGTTTGGACTCACCATCGGCGGGGCCCAACGCTATGCAGCGATCTTGGGGCTCACAGATCTCGCGAACGGCTGACGGCATCCATCACCAGCAAATTGCGCAATAGAGTCGCCGGACGCCGTCAAGTTGATCGAACCCAAGGATTCTCCGCAGCAAGGACACACCAAGACCCCTGAGTTCGGCCGTTTCGAGGCTTCAGTATTCATGAACTCACGGGAGACGGTGATGTACTCGAACACTGCGGAGACTTTGGTGATGTCGACCTCGCGGAAACCGACGCCTTTTCGTTCGAAGTAGCCTTTGGTCTCAACGCAGAGGGGGCAGTTTGGCTTGGTGTACACGGTGTAGGTAGCCATTGTCAGTCCTTGGTCTCGTATCGGTTTTAGTAAGAGTCAACTGCTGTACTGCTAGCTCAATTTTAGTAGTTTTTCATCTGAATAAAAAGGGTTTCTCGCTTGAATTGCAGCGGTTTAGTAGCTAATTTCGCACTGATGCAGCAACACAGATCTACAGAAACACAGATCTGTCGCCCGCTCTTGCTCCCTGGTTTTGGTGGTTGTCTTCTTGTCCCTTCCCGACGCTTCTATGTCTGTCAAGCGGCTGGAAATGGGTGCGGGTGCGGACCAAGTTGTTTTGCCGGGGCGGCTTAGGTGACCGGCCGGCTTCTCCTCTCCCCCGACGCTTCTATGTCTGTCAAGCGGCTGGAAATGGGTGCGGGTGCGGACCAAGTTGTTTTGCCGGGGCGGCTTAGGTGACCGGCCGGCTTCTCCTCTCCCCCGTTGTTTTGGCTGCTGGCGAAGCTTGCGGAGCTGTGGCCGACGGAGGCCCGTCTACCTGCAAGGCAAGGGGCGGGAAATTCCCGGAGGAAATCAGCGACGAAGGAGCGCTGCAGGGACATTTCCTGAATTGCAGGCCCCGACGAAGGAGGGGCTAGACCGGCCGGAGCGGGCACGTACAATCCGACAGGACAGCAGCCAAGACGTCGTAGACAGAACAGGGCCAGAGGCGGCGGAGCCCTGCGGAGCCGGCACTGGACCCACAGCCGGCCGCGCCAGCGGACGCCCTTTCTCCTGGTGATCCCTGCGAACCCTCCATCAGCACCCCGCCCACTCGATCGGCTCAGGCGGCCCCTTGGCTACGTGTCTTGAAAAGCCGTACTTTTCTAAGGCATCTGGATGGGCTGCTGGATCGGGCGATGGTAACGCTGCCGATCCTGGTCTGAATGAAGCGCGGCCATTTCCGCCGACATTCCTGACTCCTTCCGCTGGTGTCTCAGAATGAAAGGACCGTTATCGCTCCCATCCTTCGGGCGGATTCGGCCAGTTGCGCGGAAGAGGTTCAACTGGCTTGCGTGGCTTGGGCGTTCGGAATCTGCTGGTTATGTGAGGGATATACGCGCGAGCGAAAACATCGACGTCGTCAGGAGCTGCCCAGAGTATGTCGTGCTGCCGCAGGAAATCGTCCATCTGGTCAAAGTTCAGCGGGTTCTCGGTGTACTCGAAGGACTCGTCGTGATGCTGAGAAGTCCCGATGAAGTCCGCGAAGTACCCTCCGAAATCGTCACCTTCAGTACGTCCAGGAAACAGCAGGAATCGGCGTTTTGGCACGATTCTCCATGTGCCGACGTGAATGAAACAGTCCTCGTACGGGCCGCCAATCACAAGTCCAACAAATGTCCTCTGGCCTGCGTCGTAGGCAGCTCGACCGGGTCTGTACTCGTGAGCCAGTTCGCTCAGTGACACAACAATCTCCGTTCGAGAGCACTTTCTATTGGGCTTCAAAACTACAGCTCGATTGAAATCGGGGTGTTTGGACCGCCTTCACCGGACAGGCAGCGTGGGATGGGGCCGGTTCCGCGGTGGCGTAAAGGGTGTTGAGTTGGCGGTAGAGGGTTCGGGCGATGTAGCGCTTGAGGGATCTGCGGATTTCGCGGTAGCTGCGGCCTTCTTGAGTGCGTTTGGCGACGTAGTCCCGGGTTCCGGGGTCGTGGACCATCCGGGTCATGGTGATGGTGTGCAAGGCTCGGTTGAGGCGCCTATCACCGCCCCGGTTGAGCCTGTGCCGGACAGTGTTACCGCTTGAGGCTGGCAAGGGGTTCACCCCTGCTAGGGAGGCGAAGGCAGCTTCGCTGCGAACCCTTCCTGGATGCGACCAAGCTGTCATGACCGTAGCGACCGTGACAGCCCCGGTGCCCACCATCTCCAACAGCGGCGCAGCGGGGCTTTGCTGGATCAGCTCTGTCATGCGCTTCTGGTTCGCGGTCAGCTGAGTGGTCACTTCGTGAACGCGGCGCGCCAACCGAACTGCTTCCTCGCGCGCGATCGATAGTTCGATCTGCTCCTGTCGTCCCCGCCATCTGGTGATCGTGGCGATCTGGGCGGGAACCAGCGGTTTACGAGCGTCGATTCCCAGATCATGTGCCCGGAGCAAGGCGATGAGTGCATTGACATTCACTGTTCGTTCCCGGGTCAACTGATCCCGGGCTGCGCTCAAGATCCTGAGTCCGGCACGGGTTCCTTCATCCCGGCGCGGGGTTCGAAGCTGTGATTCCTCTAAGCCGATGACTGCGGTTCCGATGGCGGCGGCATCCAGCGGGTCGGATTTGCCGATCGCCCGGCGACCTCGGGCGTTCATCCGTGGAGCTTCGGCGACGTCATAGCCGGCGTCGGCTACTGCCCGGGCCAGACGTGCACCATAAGAGCCGATACCTTCAATGGCCCATAGACAGGCCATATCGCCGTCTGTCCGTCGACCTACCCAGGCAAGTGCGCGGGAAATCCCTGCCGAGGTGGTCGGGAACTGCTCGCACGCGACTTGTCGGTTGGTGCGGGCCTCGATGATGGCGTACGTGTGTGTGCGGGCGTGGCAGTCCACGCCGATGACGAACGGGCGGGTCTGCGCAACGGTAGTCAACGCGGCCACCCTCCTTCCTTTCAAATGGGCAAGACTGGTCGCATCACGACCGGCACTGGACCCGGGAAGAGTCACTTCGAGGCAATACTGTGATGAGCCACAACCGCAGGGGCTGGGCAAGCTTCTAATCAAGCCACCGACGTGGAACAGGTCAACGCCGGCCGCCCCACCCAGCGCGGACAAGTCGGGGGAAATGCACCCGCAAGGGGGCCATTTGTTTTTCGAGTCACGCGCCAGGCAGAACGACCGGCATCAACACTGCCAGCTAGTCCCAGACCAGCCGTCGTAAGACTCACAATTGTTTTTTGCCTGCCGGCAAGCTCGCTTGCTTGCCCTAAGTCGGAGCAGTGCTCAACCCGTAGGGCAGCACCCGCAGCTGGAATGTGGGAGGAAATAAGCGACGTGAGGAGCGCCGGACATCATTGCTGTGCGGGTATGGGCCGGCCGTTGGCCGGTTGACGCTGTGGAGCGGGGGCGCATAATCCTTACGACAGCAGCAAAAATCAGTGTGTGCTTGTCAGCCCGAGCGCAGCGAGGCCCGCGTGGTGTTCCAGCTCGGCACAGTCTGATCGAGGGTGTGCCGCCTGGTGGGCGTGAGTTTGCCGGCGCGGGCTTTGGCGCGCTGGGTTTGAATCCAGACATCCAGGGTGGCCTCGAGCGCGGTGGCGTTCTCGGTGTCGCGGTGCGGCATGCGCCCGGTGTCCTGGATGAACTGCAGTAATTGGGGTGGCTTGTGAAAAAGTGAATTATCCGACGCTAAGGTTTCGCTGGGCGCCGTAGCGGCCTGTATTTGCCGGGTTTGATGTGGTTGGCGCGGGGCCAGGTGTAGTCACCGGTGAGGTTGATGTGTTCCCATCCCAGGGGTGATAATGACGCCCTGGTGCTGGCCATGTTCAGCCTGCGAAGGTGACTCCGCAGTAGGCGATCGTTGCGACGAGAACGGTGGAGAGTGCGGCTAGGGCGAAGGGCTTGAGGCCCACCTTGACGAGGTTCCGAACCTTGACGCCGCAGCCGAGTCCGAACATCGCTGCAGCCAGCAGTCCTGTCTGCAGCAGCCCACCGGCCATCAGCACGGTGCCCGGCAGAGGGATGAAGGAACGCACGAACACCATCGCGATGAACCCGATGATGAACAGCGGGACGACGGGCGGCAGCTTCGAATGCGACATCTGTTGACCGGGTTCGCCTGCCGTACGGCTGAGACGGCGCTGCCGGATGCTAAGGATGGCCACGACAGGGGCGAGCAGCAGCACTCGGGCGAGTTTGACGATGACCGCGACCGTGAGCGCTCCGCCACCGATGATGCCTCCAGCGGCGACGACTTGCGCGATTTCATGGATGGAACCCCCTGCCCACATCCCGGCCGTCTCGGAGCCCAGGCCAAGCAGGTCCGTGATCAGTGGGACGAGGGGAATCATCAGCGTTCCGAAGATCACCACGAGGGCGACCGCGGTGATGGTGTCTTCCTCGGCCTCGTCGTCCGGATCGGTGACCCCTGCCGCGCCCGCCACGGCTGCCGCGCCGCAGATGGAGAATCCGCAGGCGATTAGCAGCGAGAGCCCGGATGGAACCCGTAGCAGCTTCCCCAGGAGAACGGTGCCGAACAGTCCGCCGGCGACAATGCACACGATGACGACCAGCATCGGGGCTCCGAGTTCGAGGATGTCTGTCAGTACCAGTTGGAGTCCGAGGAAGACGATGCCGGCGCGCAGGAGCTTTTTCGCGGAGAAGTCTATGCCGTCGGAGGCTGCCGCTGGCAGCCGGACGACGTTGGCCAGGAGTACGCCAAGCACGATCGCGATAATGAGCGGGCTGACTCCCGGCAGCAGCAGGCTGACCCCGTACGATGCTCCGGCCGCGGCGAGGCAGAGGACAAGCCCGGGCAGCAGCGCGCGGACTCGGGCAAGCAGCGTGTGTTCCGGTCGGGCGGTCGCAACGTCCTGGGCATGGGTCATGCATCCATCATTTCCTCGGACCGCTCGTGCGAGTAGAGGCAGATACCGTCCGCCATACAAGTTATGCTTGTGCTTGGGAGGCGGAAGATGCGCAACGGGCCGGACTTGGAGGCACTGCGAGCCTTGGCGCTCGTCGTGAAGGAAAGCAGCATGTCGGCGGCAAGCACGCAGTTGGGCGTGAGTCAGCAGGCGGTGTCTCTGCGCATCCGGAAACTGGAAAAAGATTTGCGCGTGCGACTCCTGGTGCGTTCTGCACGGGGTTCGCGATTGACTCCGGCGGGCGAGCTGATTGTCGGCTGGGGAACAACGCTGCTGACGGCGGCCGATGAGTTCTCGGATGCTGTCGATTCGCTCCGCACGGATCGCGGGAAGATGATGCGCATCGCCGCGAGCCTCACGATCGCAGAACACCTCCTACCGGAATGGATCGCCCGGTGGCGCATCTCTCACGGCGATGACGGCCCGGTCGTTCAGCTCACAGCCGCCAACAGCAGCACGGTCGTCGAGGCCATACGCGAGGGAACCGCAGACCTCGGGCTCATCGAGACCCCTGTCGTTCCCGCCGGCCTCCGGTCAGTCACTGTTGCTTACGACACCATCGAAGTCGTTGTGCAGCACGGTCACCGGTGGGCGAAGACCCGCCAGGTGTCCGTTCGTGAACTGGCGGCCACTGGGTTGGTGCTCCGCGAGACCGGCAGCGGCACCCGACGAGCGCTCGAGAACGCCCTCGCCGTGGCGGGCTTTCCACTCGCAGCCGAGCCCGCAGCCGTGCTGACGACCACGCTCGGCGTTCGCAGCGCGATTATGGCCGGCATCGCCCCCGGCGCGCTGAGCTCCCTCGCAGTGTCCGAGGACACCCGTGCCGGCCGACTCGTCCGAGTTCGGATCAACAATCTCCAGATCACCCGCCCGCTCACCGCCATCTGGGCGGGGACGGCTCCGCCGCCTCATGTACGGGACTTCCTGGATGTCATCGCCCGAACTGACCGGTAACGATCGTTTGCGAGACACTCCCACTGACGTTCGAGGCTGCGCGAAAATCCGGGGTCTTATATGTAACGGTTCCCGTGTACGCGCCAATGTAACGGGAACCCGCCTTGGTGATACGTTTTGGTGATGCGAGTCGGATACGGACGGGTCTCCACCCGCGATCAGCACCCCGAAGCCCAGCACGACGCCCTGACTGCGGCCGGCTGCGAGCAGATCTTCCTCGACATGGCCTCAGGGAAACTGGCACGCAGGCCCGAACTGGACAAGGCCCTGCTCTCGGCCAACAGGGCAGGGGATCAGCTTGTCGTCACCAAGCTCGACCGGCTCGGCCGGTCGCTGGAGAACCTCATCGAGTTGTCCAAGACGCTGCAGGAACGCGGTGTGGATTTGGTCGTCCTGGACCAGGGCATCGATACCTCCACAGCGATCGGTCGGATGTTCTTCCAGATCCTGGGCTCGATCGCCGAGTTCGAACACGCTCTGATGTCCGAACGGACCCGTGACGGGCTGGCCGCGGCCCGTGCGCGGGGCCGGACCGGCGGGCAGAAACCAAAACTCGGCCCGCGCCAAGTCAGGCTGGCCCGCGAAATGTATGACGAGAAGGGCCCCGATGGGAAACGGACCCACACGGTAGAGCACATTGCCCAGGAATTCGGCGTCACCCGGCCCACCATCTACCGGCATCTGGCGAAACCATGAGCGGTGCCCGTGCGCTGCAGGTAAATCCGCTGCAGGTAGAGATGGTGTCCCCGTGGGGCGGCAACGTAGCGGCACAGGAAATCTGAGGTGGCCTTGCGTTCCCTGCTCACGGTGGCCGAGCGCGGCCAGATCCTGGCACTGCCCACCGGGACGGAGGACCTTGAAGCCCACTACACACCCAGCGATGGGGACATGTCGCTGATCCGGCAACGCCGCGGGGACGCGAACAGGTTGGGCTTTGCCATCCAGCTGTGCCTGCTGCGCCACCCGGGAATCGCGCTGGCCGAGGACACTGAGGTGGCTCCTGAGCTGATTTCATGGATGGCCTCCCGGCTGGCCGTTTCCATTGAGGCGTGGGACGAGTACGGAACACGTGAGGAAACGCGGCAGGAACACGGACGCGAGATCCGCGCGTATCTGGGCATATCCGCGTTCGGCATCGCGGACTTCCGCCAGCTCGTGGAGCACGTCAGTGATGTGGCCGCACACACGGACAAGGGCCTGCTCCTGGTGAAGAGCGCCATGGACTTCCTCCAGGCACAGAAGATCGCGCTGCCCGGGATCGGGATTATTGAAAGGGCCTGTGCACAAGCGCTGACCAGAGCGAATCGGCGAATCTACGCCACCTTGGGTGAGCAACTGTCCGTGGACCACCGGCAACGGCTCGACGGGCTGCTGCGCCGCCGCCCCGACAGTTCCCTAACGGAAATCGGCTGGCTGCGCCAGGCACCGTTACGACCGAACGCACGGTCGATGAATGAGCACATCGACCGGCTCACTACCTGGCGTGCGCTGGACCTGCCCTGGGCGGCAAGCCGGCTGGTGCACCGGAACAGGCTGCTCAAGCTTGCCCGTGAAGGTGCCTCCATGACCGCGGCCGATCTGTCCAAATTCGAACCCGCACGCCGATACGCGACCCTCTTCGCCCTGGCCACCGAAAGCATGGCAACCGTCACCGACGAAATCATCGAGCTGCACGACCGGATCATCGGCCGGCTCATCCGAACCGCGCAGAACAAGCACAACCAGACCACCCTGGCATCCCGTTCCACCGTCACAGCCATGATGCGCCTGCACTCGAAGCTCGGGGATGCCCTCTTTGAGGCCAAGGAAAACGGCGAAGATCCCTTCGCCGCGATCGAAACGGCCATCGGCTGGGAATCCCTGGCAACAAGCATCGCCCACGCCAAGGAACTCACCCGGCCAGGCCTCGAAGACCACTTGGCTCTCGTCAGCACCCACTTCACCACGCTGCGCCGCTACACCCCGGCGTTTCTTGCCGTCCTTGACCTCCACGCAGCGCCCGCAGCACACGACCTGCTGGCCGCGATCAACGTCATCCGAACCCTGAACAGCACCGGCGCCAGGAAAATCCCGGACGATGCGCCCACCTCGTTCATCCGGCCCCGGTGGAAACCGCTGGTCTTCACCCACACCGGCCTGGACCGGGGCTTCTACGAGTTCTGTGCCCTCGCGGAACTGAAGAACGCGCTGCGCTCCGGAGACATGTGGGTCACCGGATCCCGCCAGTTCCGCGACTTCGATGACTACCTTCTCACCGGCGCCGCCTACACCGGCATGAAAACCACCGGGAAACTGCCTCTGGTCACGGCCGACGGAAACACCCGATACCTCCAGGACCGGCTGGCCCTCCTTCAGGAACGACTGAAGGAAGTCAACAAGCTGGCCTCCCGCGATGAACTACCCGGGGTGCTGATCACCGGCAAGGGCGTGAGAATCACCCCGCTGGAAACGATCGTCCCCGCGCACGCCCAGCCCCTGATCGACCAGGCCAGTGCCATGTTCCCACGCATCCGGATCACCGATCTGCTGATGGAAGTCGATAGTTGGACCGGATTCACCCGCCACTTCACCAACCTCAAATCCGGCCAGCCGTCCAAGGACAAACAACTTCTCCTCACCGCCATCCTGGCCGACGGAATCAACCTGGGCCTGACGAAGATGGCCGAGTCCTGCACCGGCGTCACCTACGCCCAACTGGACCGCCACCAAGCCTCATACATTCGGGACGAAACATATAGTGCCGCCCTGTCGGAGCTGGTGAACACCCAGCACGTCCACCCCTTCGCCACGCACTGGGGCGACGGCACCACCTCGTCCTCGGACGGGCAGCGCTTCCGTGCCGGCAGCAAAGCCGAATCCACCGGGCACGTGAACCCCAAATACGGTGCCGAGCCCGGACGACTGATCTACACGCACGTCTCCGACCAGTACTCGCCCTTCCACAGCAAACTCATCAACGTCGGAGACCGCGACGCAACCTACGTCCTGGACGGGCTGCTCTACCACGAGTCCGACCTCGCGATTCAGGAACACTACACCGACACGGCCGGATACACCGATCACCTCTTCGCTCTCATGCACCTGCTCGGATACCGGTTCGCACCCCGAATCCGCAACATCGGCGATACCCGCCTCTACACACCCACCAACGATCCGGGGCACGCCACGTTGACGCCGCTGATCGGCGGGACCCTCAACACCAAAACGATCACCGCGCACTGGGACGAGATCCTCCGCCTCGCCGCGTCCATCAAAACCGGCACCGTGACCGCGTCCCTGATGATGCGAAAACTCGGCGCCTACCCCCGCCAGAACGGGCTCGCCACCGCTCTGCGGGAACTGGGCAGACTGGAACGGACCCTCTTCCTGCTCGACTGGCTCCAAGACCCCAACCTGCGCCGCAAAGTCACCGCCGGCCTGAACAAAGGCGAAGCCCGGAACACCCTCGCCCGGGCCGTCTTCTTCAACCGGCTCGGCGAAATCCGCGACCGGTCCTTCGAGCAGCAGCGCTACCGCGCCAGCGGGCTGAACCTCCTCACCGCCGCCATCGTGCTCTGGAACACCGTCTACCTCGACCGCACCATCACCACCCTCAACAAAGACGAGAACACCACAGACCCTGAACTACTGCGGTACCTCTCACCCCTGGGATGGGAACACATCAACCTCACCGGCGACTACACCTGGCCCCGCGCCAACCACATCAAACCCGGCAAATACAGGCCGCTACGGCGCCCAGCGAAACCTTAGCGTCGGATAATTCACTTTTTCACAAGCCACCCCTAATTGGGTGTGGATGGCGTGCCAGTGGGTTTCCCGATTCCCGAGGGCGTTACCTTGCCAGTTCCCGAGCTGGTCCAGCCGGTTGGCTTGGTCTGGTGTGAGCCGGCCGTGGGTGTGGCGGGTGCGTTGCCAGCGAATCCATTTGTAGAGTCGGCGTTCGGCCGGGTCGCCGGAGAGCTGCTGCGGGAACCGGCCGATGCGGGTGATGAGGTCGCGCAGCTCGGTGTACCGGTCGTCCCAGGACGGCCGAGACGCGGTCTCCTGCCAGCCAGGTGGTGGGAGGGTGGGCTGGTCGTGGACGAGTAGCCGGCGACCGGCCAGCGTCGGGTCGCGGCGTTCCTGGGTGCGGATGTGGAGGCGGACTTTTTCGTATTTGACCCTGCAGAGCCGGGAGATTTTCCTGATGCTCAGCCCACGGACGTACATGAGGGTCCATTCCTCGCGGGAGGTCGCCGGCCCCCACTCGCGGGCATCATCATCGTTCATCGACGCTACGGAGTGCGGCGGTTGCGCCTGTTAGGCACCGGGCCAGAGATCCCTGCCGAACCGGTCCCAGGTGAGATTCACCGGCCCCGCTACAGCAGCACCGAGCGGTATGGCACTCGTGAGGGCTTCTTCGGCTGCGCTGGGCCGCTCGTAGGAGACCTGGTGTGCCGAGTGGACGAGGTCGGTGCTGGTCATCTGGTTTCCCCCTGGAACTGGCTTTCCTTTGGGGTTACTGTACCGGGGCCGGTGGCGTGGTCACGGGGTTTTAGGTGGTGTGCGCCGGTGTCGTGCCCACTGCGGCGGCCGGAGGAGATGTTCCTATAGACAAATCAGCCCCGAGAGTTGACCGCCCTGCCACACCCATACAGACGGTGCATTTTGCTTGACTCTATGTAACCGTGGTTACATGCCTACATGGTAGATGGTCGGGCTACTTCCGGTGAGTGGGTGTTTTTGACGTACCGGTTGCCCCGGGAGCCCTCGGCTCCGCGATTGGCTTTGTGGCGTAAATTCAAACGTCTTGGCGTGCTGCAGTTAGCAGATGGGTTGGTCGCGCTGCCTGCCGATGTTCGTACCCGTGAGCAGATGGAATGGGCGGCAGAGGAGATCGAGGAAGCCGGCGGTTCTGCTGGCGTGTGGCTCGCACGTCCTGCAACTTCGACGTTGGAGCGTTCTGTTATCGCGCCTTTGAATGAGGCCCGGGCCGCTGAGTATGCGGAGATTACTGAGCAGGCACAGTCAGCCCGAAATGCCGCTGGTGCAGAGCGGACGCGGCACCTGCGGAAGCTGAGGGCTCAGATGCGACAGACTGAGCGACGCGATTTCTTCCGTCCACCTGAGCGGGAGCAAGCCCGCCTAGCACTTCGGGATCTCGCCGACATCGTCCATAAGGTTTCAACGGAGGTCTCCTCATGAAGTGGGCAACCCGCGCCGGCGTACACATTGACCGTTCGGCCTGTGCGTGGCTGATCCTGCGCCATGTCGACCCGCAGGCACAATTTGTCTTTGTCTCCGGGCCTGATGAGGTCCCCGACGATGCCACTGCCTTCGATATGCGCGGCGTGGATCTGGGCCACCACGGTGGGGATTGCACGTTCGAGACCATCCTGCGCCGGTACGACCTGGCCGATCCGGTGCTGTGGCGGATCGCGGCAGTCGTGCACGAGGCCGACTTGGAAGATGATCACTACGACGCCCCTGAAGCCGCCGGGTTCGACCTGATCCTGCGCGCGCTGGCAATGGCGCACACCGACGAGGAAGTCCTAGCTATGACCATCCCAATCTTCGACGCGGTCTACGGGTATATCCGCCGCAGCGTCATCACCGGAGGAACCCCCGCATGACCGGCGCACCCCGTATCCACGACCTGGTGCCCCTACGGGAAGCCACCAAAGCGTGGTTCAAAATATCCCTGCAAACCTTCGGCGGCCCAGCCGGTCAGATCGCAGTCATGCAACGCAGCCTGGTCGATGAGCACCGCTGGATCGGCGAACGCCGGTTCCTGCACGCCCTGTCCTACTGCATGCTCTTGCCGGGCCCGGAGGCTCAACAACTCGCGGTCTACGTCGGGTGGCTGCTCAACGGTGTCCGCGGTGGCCTCATCGCCGGCGTGCTCTTCGTGCTTCCCGGCGTCGTAGCTTTGCTTGCGCTGTCCGCGATCTACGTAACTTTCGGCGAAACCGCCCTGATCTCCGCCCTCTTCGTCGGATTATCCGCAGCGGTCCTGGCGATCGTCGCCCAGGCTGTCATCAAGGTCGCCAGACGCGCACTACATCACCCTGCCCTGGTGGCCCTGGCGGTAGCCTCATTTGCTGCCCTGACCATCTTCGGCGTCCCGTTTCCGGCGGTCATCGCCGCAGCCGCGTTCATCGGGTGGGCCTTGGGGCGGCTCCGTCCCGGCCTGATGGCCGCACCAGCGAAGAAAGTCACGGCGGACGAGACCGACCCGTTAATTTCCGACGACGCCTTACATCACGCCCAACCCTCCTGGCGCAGGGGCGCTTTGGTCCTGGGTCTCGGTATCCCGCTATGGCTTACACCGGTCGGCATCGCTTTCGCCCTGACCGGGCTCGAGAGCGTCTACACCCAGCAAGGCTTGTTCTTCTCCGGCACCGCCCTCGTCACCTTCGGTGGGGCCTACGCTGTGCTCGCCTACGTAGCCCAGCAGGCCGTTGCCACCTACGGTTGGTTGGCACCCGGTGAGATGGTGCGGGGTCTGGCACTTGCCGAAACCACTCCCGGACCGCTGATCATGGTCGTGCAGTTCGTGGCCTTCCTCGGAGCTTTCCGCGACCCCGGGGCCCTCGACCCGTGGACAGCAGCAATCCTCGCCTCACTTCTGGTTACTTGGGTGACCTTCGTCCCGAGTTTCTTGTTTATCTTCCTTGGTGCCCCCTACGTTGAACGCCTACGGGGAAACCGCTCTTTGTCAGCCGCACTGACCGGAATCACCGCCGCAGTCGTCGGCGTCATCGCGAACCTGGGCGTCTACTTCGCCACTCATACCCTCTTCGCTGATTCCGCCTTGGCAACCTGGGGTCCGGTCGATCTAGAGGTGCCCCTGCTATCGACGCTACAACCCTGGGCACTGTTGCTAACTATCGCGGCAATGGTGATGATTTTTCGATTGCGCTGGAGCGTGCTGCGCACGCTCGGTGTCTGTGCCGCTGCGAGCCTGCTCTTGATACTCCTACCCTGACCGCTCACCGGGTATGTAGCCGAATCTCTTCAGCTGCGGTTACTGACGCCGGAGTAAATCCTTCTTGAGGGCGTAATAGAGCTCCCGGGTGACGAAGCGTTTGAGGCTGCGGATGGCGTCCGCCGAAGAGTGTCCCTGAGCGCGTTTACGGTCGCGGTATGCCTGGGATCTGGGGTCGTAGCGGAGCCTGCAGATAGCGACTAGATAAATGGCGCGATTAGCCCGCCGGTTTCCGCCCCTATGAAGTCTCATCCGGTGAGTTTTGCCGGAAGACACGGGTATGGGAGCGACGCCGCAGAGCCGGGCGAAGGCTGCTTCGCTCGGAAAACGATCAATGTTCTGTCCTGCCGTGATGAGCAGCTGTGCGACTGTGATGGGTCCGACCTGGGGCAGCGCGATAGTGGTTGGTGCGACCGCTTCCACGAGCTTGGTGATGTGTTTCTCGGTGGCGTTGATCTCTGCGGTGAGGTTGAAGATCCGCCGTCCTAGTTCCCGAAGTACGTATTTGACCGCGTGCTCAGGCTCGTCCAGCCGCGAACTGTCCGGGCGAAGTGCGCGAGCTTGTGTTGCTTTGCCCTCGAGCGTTCTGGCGTCGAAGCGTTCGCGCATACCTGTGGGAGCTGTGACGAGGACGTCGCGGAGCTGCACCAGCGCAGCAGCACGCGACTTCACAGCTGAGTCCCGGAGGAGGTGCAGATTGCGGATCGCCTCGACGGCGCCTGTGGTGTCTTTGGCCGGGGAGGAGCATTCACCGGACATGACCTTCCGTGCAGCAGCTTCAGCGTCAATGGCGTCGTTCTTGCCGGAGCGGCTGCGCGTCAGTCGGTGTCCCCTGTTAACTTCAACGACGTCGATACCGGCGGCCAGGAGGTGCCTAGTGAGACCGGCCCCGTAGGAGCCGGTGCACTCCACGCCTGCGGCGTTGATGATCCCGTAGCTGGCTGCCCAATCCAGCAGCTCCTGGTAGCCAGCAATATCTGTCGTGAACTGCCGGTCTCCGAGCAACTGGCCGTGTTGGTCTAGGACTGCAGCGTGGTGCAGCTGCGAGTGAGTGTCCACGCCTATCGTGACCGTGGTAACCGGCCGGACCGCTGGTTCTGCTGTTGCAACGCTCATGCGTACTCGTTCCTGTCGTGGAGGATGCTGGCGAGCACGGGTGACCGGGCCGGGCGGACAAAGCACTGAAGAGCCTAAGTTCGCCACGTTCCTATCAAGTCACATCCCGTCCGGCCCGGTCGCCATAGGTCAGTGGCAGGGAAGGCGAGCCGACACGTCTCCTCATAGACCAGCAAGCACCGGGATAGATGCCAGCCGTCACGCAGCGGGTAAGTCAGAAACCCCTCCCCTGCCACCAGTCACCCATCTTTCCTCAGTGCGCTAGCGGGGGAGGCCGCCGCCGCGCACCCTGGAAACACCACTCACCCTCGAAACGCCGAGGGCAGGGAACCTGTTGTGGTTCCCTGCCCCTCCCCTGCCGGGTTAGCGCTGGTAGGCGGTGTGCGGGTTGGTGACGCATTTGGGTAGG
This sequence comes from Arthrobacter sp. KKT183, assembly GCF_055657625.1. Lineage (NCBI taxonomy): Bacteria > Bacillati > Actinomycetota > Actinomycetes > Micrococcales > Micrococcaceae > Arthrobacter > Arthrobacter sp. KKT183. Next base: position 43,924 of record NZ_JBVMVW010000002.1, read on the forward strand.
GTGCCGGTGTTCACCAGTTGGGTGAGTAGCTGGGCGAGGGTGTGGTCGGGGTCCGTGTCCTGCGCCTTGGTGAGGTATTGGGCGGCGATGGAGGACCGGCCCTTGTACCAGTGGATCCAGCCGAGGAACGCGAACAAGGGCGCGCGGGCTTCTGGCGGGGTGAACTGGAACAACTCGATGAGCAGTTCCTGGGTCGCGTCGACGTGCTCCCAGTCCGGCGTACCGGTGTACTGGCCGATGACGACGGCGGCGAAGGTTTCCGGGTCATCGTCGGTGCTGATGGTGTCGGCGATGATCCTGTCCCGTACCGCTGGGGCGTGGAGGGCCGCGATGAGTTGCAGGGCGGTGTCCTTGGTGGGTTCAGTGCCGAGGGTTTCCTGCCACAGTGCCCGGTTCTCGGTCATCACGGGGGCGGTCCAGTCAGCGGGGTCCTCGATCACCCATCCGGTGATGGTATCGGCGATCCGGTCAAGGTTCGCGTTATCTCCGGTGAATACTGGGTCGGTGACGGTTTCGCGTGTCGCGTTGGATCCCTCAAAGACCATGCGGGCACTGAGCGCGCTGTCGGTGATTTCTTCCAAGGATCGCGGGGAACAGCAGTCCGCGTCCTCACAGAAGTAGGTCACCCACTCGGTAGAGCTGACGAGCCAACTATCTGCCACTGGCATTCCTGCCGTGTCCAGCCTCGCCTCAACGGCCGCCGCGTACTGGCTGTAGGGCTTGGTCCCGTCGATGGTGGTCTGGTCGGTGTAGACGACGAGCAGCACACCGTCAGCGGCGACGTCGTTGGACAGGTATCCCAGCACCGCTTGGGCGAACAGTGCCGGTTCAGTGTCCTGTGGGGCGTCGATGCGCAACGTGGCGCCGAGCCGCTTGCCCTGCAGGGTCAGGAACACGAACGACTCGCGCGGGGCGAAGCCGAGGACGTGCGGGATGTAGGCCAGAATGTCGGCCGGGGACGTGACAGTGATCGGGGTGGCACTCATGATGTGTTGCTCCTTGGTCGCAGGGTGTGGGGTTTCGGGCTGTGGTGGTCCAGCAGTGGCCCTCTCCCCCGTCGTTGTTTTGCCTGCTGGCAAGCTCGCTTGCTTGTGCCCGACGGAGCCGGGGCAACCCCGCCAGGGGCAAGGGAGCGGAAAGTCCGGTAAGGAAATAAGCGACGCAGGAGCGCCGTCCGGACTTTCCGCCTCCCGCAGCAGCGCAGCTGTTGACCCGGTGGAGCGGGCACGCATAATCCGGAGGACAGCAGCAAAAACCAAAGAACTCTGCCGGCGGCGACGAAGGAGCTGCCGGCCCTCTGAGCCCGGAGCGGTAGCGGAGGTCCGTTTCCTGGTGCGAGCGAGCGAGTCACCAGGTTCCCTCTCGCCCGGGCCGGCTCCGTCCGGGTCGGGCAGCACCCCCGCCACCACTGGTGACGGGGGCACCCGCTTGGCTCGGGGTCAGCTGGTCCAGTCGTAGGGCAGGCGGTCCCTACTGGGTAGTTCGGCGGCGGCGTCGGGCAGGTTCTCGGGTCCGTGGGATTGGCCGTTCTTCCAGTGGAAGAACACCTCTTCGGTGATCGCTTCGAAGCAGTGTTCCTGAGACCTGTACCAGCGTGTGCTGGTGTCGCCCTCAACGTAGGTGCCGTACCCGAACAACTCGCCCTCCTCGTCGCGGTGCCGTGCCACGGTGAAGATGATGTAGGGCCAGGCCCCGGCGTCCCATCCCTCACTTGCCCAGCTGGGCAGGGCCACCCAGCCAGAACCGGGGAGGGTGTCCATCCAGTCGTACCCATCCCCCGTCCGGTCATCGGCGGGCAGTGCGGGGACGGTGACGCTTTCGTCGGTATCGGCGGTGACGGTGCGGGTCAGCATGCGCGTGCTCATGGTGGTGTCCTTCCGGTGGTTAGCGGGTGATCAGGCCGGTGGCGGTGTCGATGGTGAACCGTGCGCGGGCGCTGTCCCGGTGCGGGTTGTCCCCGCTGAGCAGCAGGTTCCCGGCGGTAAGTTTCCCCGGTTTGCGGTACTCGATGACTTCCCGCAGTTCGACCACGGGTGCGGGGTATCCGGCGATGGTTACGGTGCGGCCCGTGGGTGGGGCGAGGACGAATGAGGTTTCCGCTTGCATGTGTGTTGCTCCTTGGTCGCAGGGTGTGGGGGTTGTGGGCTGTGGTGGTCCAGCAGTGGCCCTCTCCCCCGTCGTTGTTTTGCCTGCTGGCGGAGCAGCGCGTAGCTGTGCCTGACGGAACCGGGTCAACCCCGCAAGGGGCAAGGGAACGGGCAAGAGTGGGAGGAAATAAGCGACCTTGGGAGCGCCGACACCCTTGCCCGGGCACGCAGCAGCGTCAGCTGTTGACCGGGTGGAGCAGGCACGCACAATCCGTAGGACAGCAGCAAAACAAGAAGAAAACATCGGGTGTGACGTCAGGAGCGCCCCGTCCACAGCCCGCAGCGCAGCGGAGGACCGCTTCCTGGTGCGAGTAAGACGAGTCACCAGGATCCCCTCGCCTGGGCCGGCTCCATCCGGGGCCAGGCAACACCCCCACCGCGAACGGTGGGGGCGCCACTCCCCTATGGCTAGGACGCTTCGGCGTCGATGGCACGGATTTCTGTGTTCACGGTTCCCCGTGCCTCTGTGTTTCCGTGGCTGGTAATGAGGGGGATCAGGGGCTGCGCCGTTTCCACGGCGGCGAAGGTGCGCCACTGCCCGCACAAGACGTGCACGCCCCGCTCTCCGCCCGGTGAGCGGCCATGGGTTGGATAACACCGTGCTCTTTAATGGAGGCCAAGAAGGTCTTGTCGAGCTGCACATCAGTGGGGACGTTCGCGTCGATGGTCAGAGTGAGCCCTGGAGCCCGAACGCAGTGGAGGTCCTACTGGTTGATTGTGAAAAGTCGTGGTGCTCCGAACCTTCGCACGGTTCGGAGCACCACGAATACAGACAGACAGATTTACGGAAGCACAGATAAACGTGTTTCTGTGTCAGTCCGGAAGGGTGTCGATGAAACCCCGAAGGATCTGATTCATTGTTGTTCCCTCATTCATGGCATGAAGTTTCAGCTTTCGGTGCTGAGCCGCTGTCAGGTCGAGAGTTAGTCGCTTGACGTACTCCCCCTCGGCATTTTTGAATGACGTCGACACCGAAGGCACTTCGCGGCGAGTGTCCGGTGCTACGGATCTGGGTGCCATTCGTTCGGCTAGTGATTTCTTAGCTGGCGACGCCACTGTGTACCTCCAAAAGATCCGTTGCGACCTGATCGTATCCGTGCAAGTTGGTTGGGATGGTGCCGTAAGCATTCTTAATGTCTTCGCGTAGGGGAATGTAAGCATCGAGAACCGCCGCTTCGGCTGCTTCGAATGCTTCGACGGCTATGGCAAGGCTGCGAGTGTTTAACCGTGCTCGCACAATGAGCACAGCTGCTGGTTTGCCTGCTCGCGCCGCGGCCTCGATGGACGGCCAGACCCGTTGGATGTCCATTGCGGACGCGTCGGTTGGTATGACCACCATGTCAGCTGTCGCAATAGCGGCGTCGATTACTTGAGGGTTGCCTGGGGGAGTGTCGATGACGCAGTGGTCGTAGCCTTGCGACGCTTTGTCCATCGTGCGCTGGTTAACCACGTGAACAGCGAAAGGCAGGCTTTCCCCACTATCTTCGACCAACCCCATCCAGTCTGATGCGGAGCCTTGCGGATCGCCATCCAAGAGAGCGGCCGAACCCTTGCTTGAAAGGGCTGTGGCGAGGTAGATCGAGCTGGTGGTCTTTGCTACTCCACCTTTGAGATTCACTAGCGCGACTTTCATAGTTTGAACCTAGCAAGGGCACACAGAAATAAAGGGATGCAGAGAGGCGTGTTCCTGTATTTCTGTGTTCTCGTTCAGGCAGCGTTCCATAGAGAGCGTTGATGCTCAGTATCACTCTCGATAGGTGGTAGCCAGTATTCGTCGGTCTCGGCGTCGTATAACTCATGGTCTTCGAGCTGTGGCACTAGGTGGCGGTCGAGCCACGCATGCCACGCTGCGCGCTGCTGGCGGTATCGGGTGATTTGTACCTGCCGGTCTTCGGAGGCTCCGAGGCGGTCCGCGAGGACCAGCAGGTTTGTGCCGGCGATGATCTCCCAGCGTCCGTGGTGCCGCCGCACCATCTGCAAAGCTTCCATCCGCGCCAGGTGATCAATGAGAGCGCGACGAGAAAGCCCAGTAGTCGCAGCAAGGTCGCTGGTGGTGGGGGAGAGGCGTCCGCGTTCGATTGCTTCGTAGGCAAGGGCAGCGACGTCGCCCAGGACCCGAAAAACTGGCCTGATTGCATGAATCTTACCTGTGCGCCAAGTGAGCTGACGTGCGAGCTGATCGAAGTGCTGGGGGAGTTGCACCATATAGGTGTCGGCGTTGCGGCCACGACCGCGCTGGACCCGCGTGAGGATCCCTGCAGAGGCTGCTTCGAGCATGGGAAGCAGCCGTGCAATAGTGACGTGGTCCTTGCCGAGTGCGACAGCGAAGGTCCGGCAGCCAACGTCCAGGAAGTTGGTCTGGTTCGTCCGCATGTAGGCCAGCACCGCGCGAATAAGGAATCGCAGACTGGTGCCTGCTCTGCCGTGTTCTTTCAGTCTTTGATCGAGAATCGCGTAAAGGACATTTTCGAGATCGTTCACAAGTTGGTGGATTGTGTGTTTGCTGGGGGTTGGAGAGCCCCCCGTGAGTTTAGTAGGGCTTGTGTTGAAGTTATGCGCAGTCTTCTTTTTCGCACGTTCGGAGGGTTGCTCGTTGCCGGTGAAGGCTTGGGCTTTGGCCCACTCCACGGGTAAGAGTCGTCCGGCTTTGTCCCCGTACAAGGCCGCTAGGCCGGCGTAGGAGTCGGCCATGCCAGCCTGGACCTGGTCGATGGTCCACTGGCAAGCCGCGAAGTGGTTCAGGACTGCCATGCGGGCTTCAGAGTCGCTGGCGTACCGGGCAGTGTCGTAAAGCCCGCTACGGGCCACAGAACGCAACGGAGAATCGTTCCGCATCGTAGAGGCGGTGTGGAACGATCCAGCGGCCTGCAGGGCGACGGTAGCGGCCCGAGCGCGTGTTTGGGCGCGGCGCTTCGTTTCCTGGACTCGGTGCAGTTCAGGCGCGATTCCTCGACGCAGCTGCGCCAGCGCTGCGGCCGTGTTGCGCCGGGTTAGAGTCGTGTACGCATCCGACAACGGTGTGATGAGCGTCTGATGGCCGCCGTACTTGTGCGCGGACCCGGGGACGCGGATACAGCCGTCGGTGACGTTTTGGTGCGGCCCGGGGTCCAAGCTCGAGGCGCGGAGCGTGAGGGCTTCTACGAGCTCGCGTGCCTCGGCCGCGGGGATGGGTTCCTGCAGCGGCACGTAGATGTGACGGCCGCCGCTGGGGGAGCGGTCCTCGACGAAAGCGAGCCCTGCCGCGGTGAGGAGCTCGGCGAGCTGCGCTGCGTCGCCGTCGACCACTGATTTGCGGGCTTTAGAGGTGTCTAAGTCCAGGCAGAGCGTGCGGACGGATCCGTCGACGTTGTGAATCAGCACTGCAGCCGGCGCGGCTGGCAACGAACCAGTGATCTTCAGGGGTGTGCGGGGGCGAGGGTACTGAAAGCGATCGCCAAGCCAGCGGCCCAAGCGGTAGATGGGCTGCCCGGCGATCAGCGGGGCTAGGACCCACGTCTGGGAAGGGTCAATTGCACACGCGACACCCGCGCGTACGCTCATTGACGCAGAATCGACCTGCGGTACGATAGGACTGTTCCTTTCATTGGAAGGTACGACAAAGCGCACTTCCTAGAAGTGTTTTTGGATAAGTTCAGATCGGTATCCGCCAAGATGAGGATCTGAACAAAGACTTTTGAGGCATCGGGCTCCACCACAGGTGGGGCCCTCCTCGTTTTAAGAGGCCATAGCGATAGGCAAGGCCTCCGGTAGTAACTCGCGGTCAAACCATGACGGAAGTCCGTCTACTTCGGTTTCTGTCCTCAGATGAGCGATTATTCGCTCCATCGCTTCACCAGTCGACACGCCCATTCGGTCAGCTAGGTCAAAGATGAAGTCCTTGTCCTTCTGAGGAACCAGCGTGTTGAGCTGTACATTGTCACCCGCAGTCCCGCGCGGGCGTCTCTGCCGTGAGGTAGCCATAGCCTCAAACCTATTCTTAGGAATAAGCATTAAGTGGGACGACGGCTCGGGCGTGTCGTATAAAACCCTCTGTGCACCTTTCATCAGAGTCCTTGCGCGACGGCTGCCGCTGCGGCGAGCCAAGCACGCTGTGTGGCGGGCTTAAGGGCAGCGTGGCGAATACGGCCGGCTTTGAGTGCCTGATCATAAGGGACTGTGACGATGCGGCGCACGAGCGGGGCAAATCCGTCTGCGATGCGGCGGGCTTCGTCGCTGTCCTCAGGCTTCCATTGGGAAATGATGACGACGGCGTTTTCAGCGAGCTGGGCTGAGTGCTCGTCCCGTGCTGCGAGGGTTTGCAGGGTGAGCTTCGCGGCTTCGGCGCGGTCCTCCATGGTCGTTGTGGGGATTACGAGCTGGTTGGTGTGCCCGATCATGGCCCGCCAGTTTGCGGCGCGGGCTGTGTTTCCGGAATCCATGACGATCATCCGGTAGTATTTCGCGGCCACGGAGTGAACAGCATCTACTTCATCAGCGGAGATCTCGTGATCTCCTTCGTCGTTCTCATCAGAACGCAGCACGTCGTACTTGTCCTCGGTCTGGTGGTGCACGTAGTGCGCCAGTAAGGCGTTGTGGGCGAGAGGGGACAGCAACTGCTCTTTGTCGCGGAGCAAATCCAGCACGCTTGATGAATGTGGGCCTTGTTCGGTGCGCCAGCCCAGGGTGCCCTGGTTCTCGTTGTTGTCCCATGCGAGCACACCGCCGCCGCCGTAGCGGGCGAACACAGCGGCCAGGGCCGCAACGGTTGGGGTCTTGTTGGCCCCACCTTTCCGGTTCACCACGGCGATGGTGCGCGGGCCGGGCCAGTGCTGAGAGACGGCGTGAATGTCGGCGCGTTCGGCCATTTCCGATTGGGAAGGGTTCATGCGAATCCCCATGCGCGTCATGGCGCCACGGAATCCCTGGGTGGCTGGCTGCACCACTGGATCGCTGACGAGGAAGGAGGTTTCCTTCAAGCTGCGGCGGGTCTGAACCTCTGGTGCTGGGGCAGTCGGTGTCGCGCTGACCGCTGCAGCCATGTCCTGCTCGTCAGGCCCGGTCACGGCGGGTGAGGCATGTTGTGGGAGCTGTGGAGCTTCTGGCTGTGGCTCCTCCAGGGCGGGGGCGGCCGCTGTGAGTGGGACGGAGGTGATCTGCGGTGCAGGGACTGCGGAAGGCTCCTGCGCAGCTGCGACTGTTGCCGGCGGCGGGGTGGTGACTTGGTCGGCGGGTGTGGCCGGTTGGTTCAGTTCGGATCTCTTGATGGTGTCCACGGCTGCTTCTTCGTCCACGTGGACGATGCTCGGTGCTACTGGTGTGCTGACGGGTGTTTCAGCGCGGCATCGGCGGCCTTTGGTTTCAGCGGCTACTTCGTCAATGTTCCCGTCAGGATGGACGATGAGTTCGCTGTCGCCTTCGGGGCCTTCGGTGTAGACGCGAACCGGGCGGCTGAGTACTCCGGCCAAGTCGGTGACAATCGTCAGGGCCTCACGGCGGAGCGCTGTTTCGTCGGGGGCGTCAATGGGCCGGGAGTTCCCGGAGATGACGACTTCTCCGGTGCCGTTGGCCCGGACTATTGCCCGTACGTGGGGAAAGGCCGAGACTCCGGTTTGGTTGATGGTCATGGTGATCATTTCCTTACGTCAGAGGCGGGTCGGTAAGAGTTGGTTCGTACTGGTCAGTTGGCGACTTCGGGTGGGTAGAGCCGGTTGACCTTCCACGGCTCGTCCTGCCCCTGGCGGAGTAGCTGCACTCCGTAGTCGCCTATGTCGGTGGGCACGGTGGCGATGGCGCCGAATCCGTTGGTTTCATCTATCTCCAAGGTGGCGGGTCCGGTCACTTCGGTGACTGGCACGATGGCCGGATCCACCGCTGAATAGGCGGTGGTCGCCTCGGGCGTGAGCCAGCGGGCGAAGTCGTTGGCCCATTGAGTTTCCCCAACCTCCGGCCGGGCGAAGTCACGAATCGCATTTACGGCGGTCTCTTTAGCTGCGGCTTCAGCTTCGGGGGTCCATTCGGGGTTCTCGGGCACGTCCGTCTCGGTCGCGTGCGGGCCGTCGCCAACACTGTGGGAGGGCGTGTAGGTGCTGGTGGGTGTGGGTTCAGGTGTGGGGGAGTCGTCGCTGACGGAGCCGGTCCGATCCCCGCTGAAACAGGCGGTGCAGAGCAGCACCGCTGCGGCTGTAACGCCTAACCCGCTTGCACGTAAATACATCTTTCTGTGTTTCCGTGTAGCTGGTGTTGTGGTGGTCATCAGGCGTTCTCCTTAGTCGTCGCCGGGAAAGTAGAGGTAGGCGCTGACTTCGCCTGGCTGTATGGTGCGGGTGCTGTATTGGTGATCATCTGGTGGTGCCATGCCGTTGTATTCCTCGATCGCCACGGTGCCGTCATCGTTGATTCCGGAGACTATGGCGACGTGGCCAACGCTGCCGGCTCCGCCGACGTTGGCGGCGTAGTAGGCGACGGCTCCGACTTCTGGTTCCTGTCCGCTGTTCCAGCCCTGTCGGTGCCAGGCGTTAAGCCACTGTTCTGCGTTGCCAAGAGTCAGGTCTGAGTTGTGGAACTTCCACGGTTCACTGGTGACGCCAGCCATTTTGTTCAACCGCCACAGAACAAAGTCCGTGCATTCGCGGTTGTACATGCCCAACGGGGAAACGGCACCTGGTGGACAGGTTCCCCCGATCACGCAGTAGGGGGAGTTCGGCCAAGGCAGGTCGTCTCCTTCACCGCCGAGCTGCGGCCCGCCGGAGAGGCAGGTTTCGAGTCCTTCAATGTCCGCGACGGCGGCAACGACGTCGATAGCGTCGCCCCAATACTGCTCGTAATGGAACGGGTCAGCATTGCGCTGTACCTTGTGGGCGGCTTCGGTGGGGGAGAGGGATTCCCAACCTTCAACCTTCTGGAGTGCTTTGAAGAAGTTGGTTGCGCTGGTGGTGGGGTCCATTCGATCTTCGTAAGATCCCCACGTGCCGTTATCGCGTTGCTGGAAGAGTCCGCGGCTGTCCGGGCCGGGGCCGTCGCCACGGTCAAGCACCTGGAGGCTTGATTCGCCCATGGCAGTCATGACGCCGATGGTCTGAGCCTTCACGCTGAGATCCAGCGCTTTGCCCGCGCCGACGATCAGGGCGGCGTTGATCAACTGTGTGCTCGAGTACCCGGCAACCTCCGCGATGGGTAGGTTATCCGCCGTGACGGCAGGTGCGTTTGCCGTCCTGCACGTGCCAGCGGCAGTCTGAGGATTCTCGGTGGGTAGTAGGAGAAGCGAGAAGGTTAGTCCGAGCAGTGATGTCGGCACCAGTACGATCGAAGCGGCCGTGACCGTGTGCTTCACGCGTACCCCCAAACCGAAATAGTGCTTACTTTTATCAAGGTACTAGTTTACTAAGACTTTTGTGAACACCGTGGGGTGGTTGACTATGAACAACTGTCATTTATTGCCCATACGAGAGGGTTCACCACTGATGTCGGTCTCCGCGCGCGAGTTCCAGCGGTGGGCTGATCAGTGGTTCCCCGGAGTAAGCACCAGGGAACTGGCCCGATTGAGCGGCCTGAAGTCAACTACGCTGCATCAACAGATCGTGCGCAATAAGGTCGCTGAGTCAACCGTGATTTCCGCCGCCCGCGCTAAGAACCTTGACCCCCTGGATGCGCTGTCCTCCTTTGAGGGATACGCAGATCTTTTGACGGGGACCAGTGTTCCGACTGAAGCGGAACTGCTTAGTCAGGTTCACTACCTCGATGTTTTGCGTGAGGTGCTGGGAAGAGCAGGGGATTTGCCCACCATGGAGCCATCCATGCTGAGGCCCATTCCCCAGCAAGATTCGGTGCGCTCCTGGGTCGATGCGATAGATCCCGGTGACCTCCGCGCCGTCATGGCAGCGCGGTTGGGCATTACTGCTTCCACTCTCTCCACTCGATTGAAGACGAAGTTCGCTGTCCCTTTGGCTGTCGATATCGCGCGGCAAGCAGGCGTGTCATTAGCCAGTGGGTTGGTGGTGGGCGGCCTACTGACCGAGTCTGAGGGCGGCTGGCCCACCAATGGCCGATTCGAGGTTCTGCGAGCGCTGGGGGAGAGCGACCTGTTTTCGTTGGCCATTCGGAAACTGACGGTGGTGAACCGGGGGTACTGGCAGAAGCAACACAATAAGCAACAAGCTGAGGAGTTCTGGGGGAATCTCGGATGAGTACTTCAACTCTGATCGCTTTGACTCTTTTGGTCCTGTGTTCAGTTCTAACCTTGACTCGAATTCCAGCAGCCATGCGAGGCCACAATCGCTCCTCACTTTGTGCCTTCGCCCTAATCAGCACCGTACTAGCCCTGGCCATCCCGGACACCTATGCCGCAGTGGACGCCGCCCTGGGTGGAATAAACCTCGCGAACCTAGCATCCCGCTTGTTGCTGATCGGGGTCTTCACCATTGTGGGCTTGCGAGTCGCGGGGGCAGTCGGCTCATTCGAGGCGAAAGAAACGATCAACGGCCCTCTCGGTAAACGTGTACTTGCCCTCTGCATTACTGCCACCGCCGTCACCTTCTTTATGGCCGATGTGCCGACCAGCTCGATGGGGTTGAACGCTTACGCCGATCAACCCTGGGTAGAGGCGTGCCGGTTTATCAGTCGGCTGTACCCGGCCTTCATCGCCGCCGCCCTCGTTCGGGGATGCACCCGCGCTGCCCGATGCAGCGCACGGATACCGTCAGCGCGCTGGGCTGCTGGCTTGTTTGCCGCCGGCTTCGGCCTGGTGACGACGCTGCCTTTGTGGCATGGGTTGGACTTCTGGTTCCCCATGCAGTCTGCGATCGACGCCGTCACATACTCGGCGCTGGTTGTTGTCGCCCTGGCTCCGACCCTGTCGTGGATTTCGCGGCGACTGGACCTAAGGCGGCAACGCAACCTCATCCCGCGCAGCAAGACACGCCTCTAAGACACCGTCAACAGCACGAATCCGGTGCCGACCAATATCCCTACCATCGTGCCGGCGAGTACTTGGGGCGTGGTGTGAGCGCCGAGGCGTACGCGAGACCAGCAGACGGCAAGAGGAACGACGGCGCTGGTTAGACCCACCCAGCCGAAGAGCATGATCATAGCGACCATGAAGAAGGACGCCACTGCGGCATGAGCCGAAAGCTTCCACACCAGGTTCACTGCCAAGACAGCCAGAATCCCGGCAAGAACGCCCAAAATCATAAAAGTCAGCTGTAGCGGTGCACCGAGCAGCTGCAGGACACCAAGCCCAAGCAGCAACGACAGACAAGCACCCGCAAGCACAGGAGCTCGCTGCGTTCGAACACTGATGTGGTGATCCGCCAATCGGCCCCTCCGAGCAAGGAGGACCACGCACAGGAACGGCAGCGCGGTCACAAACAGCACAGCAACCAAGCCGTACAGGACACCCTCGATCCCACTTACCGACGAGATGCTACTCAAAAGCAGCAGAACCGTAACGAGCACCGCCGGAGCACCAGCCTCCGTCACCCAGCGCGCCGCTCGATAGCTCTGACGGGTTCCCCCGAGAGGCATAGAGGTCGAAATAGCGTTATCGCTCGAACGTGTGTTCACAAAGATCAATTGTTCTTGATAAGTTGATTAATGTGTCTAATCGATGGATCGCTGCGGTAGCTACACCTAGTAAACCAGAGGCCGCCATACCCCCTATTTCTCGCGTACCAGCAGTCACCGGAGCTGCTGGACCGCAACGCGGGATCCCTCAACCTGACGCAGCTGACCGGCTTCCTCGCCGGTACGTCACTGGCTCCACCGCACTCTGGATCGTTGGTGTACACGGGGGAGCGGGAGAGAGCGCGGTAACGCGTTTGATCAACGGGTCCCGTTCCACACAGCACACCTGGCCAGTGTTCGAGGATGCGGGGATGCCTCCCCGTGTTCTGCTGGTCTGCCGGTCCGATATGAACGGGCTGGAAGCTGCACGGCGGGCGCTCATTGAGTGGGCCGCACCGCAAGGACCACAGGTGGAACTTCTGGGGCTTGCCGTACTGGCTGACGCTCCGGGAAAACTCCCCAAAGAACTCCGCGACTTGGAAACCATCGTCGGCGGGGGAGCACCGCGACTCTGGCATCTGCCATGGGTGGAAGCCTGGCGGACAGGCGACGTGGCACCAGAACGACTGCCACGCGACACCCGCAAATTCATCATCGAAGTCAATTCACTGCTGCCCTGAAACCAGGCAGCCGCATCACCTCTGATTGAAAGGTCTCACCATGCTCCACACAGCAGCTCTCAGTCTCCAGATCTCCGCTGTAGACATCCTTGCCCAAGTGCCAAACCCTGGCGGGGGAGAGGCACCTCCCGGCTCAGAAGGACTACTCACCATCCTGAAGTGGGCTGCATGGATCGCCCTCGCCCTGGGTGTCCTCGGGGTCATCATCGCTGGCATCACCATGATGATCCAGACCCGCCGCGGCGAAGGGGGCGAAGGACTCGCACGCCTCGGCTGGGTACTCGCCGGCTGCGTCATCGTCGCAGGAGCCTCCGGACTCGTAACCGCGTTCGTCTGAACCAGTCAGGAGATCACCCATGAGTGACAGTTCCCCCGACAAAAATGACCGCAATCCATTCACGCGGCCCGCATTCATCTTGTCCGCCGCCCTGATCGTTGCACTAATCGCGGCGGTGGCCGTGATTGCATTCCTGCCTCGTGGGGACGATGAACCAGACGCAAGAACTGCAGCGCCAACTAGCAGCGCGCCCAGCTCGATGACAACAGCACCGGAAGAGACGCCGGACAGCGTCTGTGGTCTACCTGGCAACGACGACACCGCTTTGGGCGCGGCCCCTGAAAGTGACTGGGAACTCGTCGGAACCATGGCCGTTCCCAGCGCACCGGAAACATCGGGACCGGGTGTGACCGACGAGAGCGGGTTCCGATCCTGCTTTGCGCAGACACCAGCTGGTGCGCTGTATGCCGCCGCGAATATCTGGGCAACCGGATTCTTCGGTGATCCAGCAAAGCTTTATCAGGAACTGGCGGCTGACAGCTCGGTACGAGATCAAGCTCTCGAAGCTATCGGCAGCGGGGAAGAAGTCGGCTCGCAAAACGTCCCTGGGATGCAAATTAGAGGATTCATTCTCCGCAGCTATACAGATCAGGAAGCCACGGTTGATATCGCGGTTGAAACGGAAAATGGGTCCTTTGGGTCACTTCCGACGCCACTTGTCTGGGAAAACGGCGATTGGAAGATTAACCTTCCTCCCACTGGTAATACCGGACTCCAACAGCTCCAGAACCTCAATGACTACATCAGATGGGGAGAAGTCTGATGGAAGGAGAAGAGGGCTGCGCGCCTTGGGATCTCTGGTGCCAAGGCGGAGAGGTAGCTGAGGACTGGATTGGTACTGCCGTTGGTGACGCTATTGAGAATTTGGCTCGCGCTATTGCTGAGGCACTGAGTCAGGTCGTGACCGCGCTTTCCACTTTCTGGGTCGATATGCCTACGAGCAACTTGACTACTAATGACGGTGTGACGGGTTCTCCCACTGTCGCGTTTTTGCAGGATGGCCTTTGGTACTGGACAGCTGCACTGGCAGTCCTGGCGGTCATCGTCGGCGGCACACGCCTGATCTGGGAGCAGCGCGGCGCACCCGTGCGCGAGCTCGTCCGCTCCCTGCTGACTCTGACACTCGTCTCGGGTATGGGTCTGGCTGTTATCGCGTTTCTAATCGTGGCCTCTGACGGATTCTCCTCGTGGATTATCGATCAGGCCACAGACGGCACCGGCTTCGCCCCGGCTATCCAGACCATGATGCTGATGGGCGGGACGAACATAGCCGTTTTCATGGTGATCATCCTCGGTCTGGTCGGAATCATCACGTCGGTAATGCAAATCGTACTGATGGTGGTTCGCAGCGGAATGCTGGTCATTCTCGCAGGAATCCTGCCAACCACGGCGGCTTTCACAAACACAGAAATGGGTAAGCAATGGTTCCAGAAAACCATTGGCTGGACTCTCGCTTTCATCCTCTACAAACCTGCTGCGGCCATTGTGTACGCGGTCGCATTCCGACTCGTGGACGGTGAGCTGTCCGGGGCAAATGTCCTACTGAATACGATCACCGGTATCGCTTTGATGGTCGTTGCTCTGGTCGCACTTCCAGCGTTGATGCGGTTCGTGACGCCCATGGTGGGCGCAGTCGCGAGCGGTGGCGGCGGTATGGGTGCGGGCGCGGGAGCTGCGGCTGTGGCCGCGATGCCATCTGGTGCACGGTCTCTTGGTGCTGCAGGGCGCGGTGGCGGGAGTGCCTCTCCCATTCCGGCTAGCAGCAGTTCGAACGGCGGGCAGGCGCCCGGCGGCGGTGGAGACGGTAGTAAGTCCTCTCCTTCGGGCAGCTCGACTACGGGTAGCGGTTCTGGTGGAGCCAAGCCCACGCCCGGCTCAAGCGGTGGGAAGGGTCCTGGTCCATCCGGTGCGCTCTCGGGTACGCCTGCTGGTGTTCCCGCTATGGCGGGAGCTGGAGCGGGCGGCGGCGGTGCTGCATCCGGCGCTGCGGCAGGAGCGAAGGCCGGCGCGGTAGCTGGCCCTGTTGGAGCTGCTGCGGGTGCGGCCGCGTCAGCTGCGTCCAAGGGCGCAGAAGCAATAAAGAAGGTCTCAGACGAAGCAGCAGGGGATGGTCCAAGTGGCAGCAACAGTCAGTGAGTATAGAGAACCAACCTACGGAAACTGGCGTGTTCCGCGCTCTGCCGGGCTGGGCAAATTCGGGGCAATCGGCACCGGGATCATTCTCGTCGGCCTGATCTTCGGCATTATTTCGTTCGCTATCTGGGGCCTGTTCGTCGGCTTGGGAGTGATAGGTGTCTTTGGCATCGTCCTGCTTCTGCTGACGATCAAGGACAAGCACGGCCAGACGGTTGTGGACCGGGTAGGCGCTCGGGCAGTGTTCAGCCGTGCTCGGCGGAAGGGAACGAACCTCTACCGTTCCGGGCCTCTTGGTGTGACGGATTGGGGCATGTATCAGCTGCCCGGTATTGCCGCTAAGTCGCGGCTGTACGAGTTCAAAGACTCCTACAATCGCCCGTTCGCCATGCTGCACATGCCCACTACCAGTCACTTCACGGTGATCTTTTCCACCGAACCGGACGGCGCGTCCCTGGTCGATCCTGAACAGGTCGATGCATGGGTGGCGAACTGGGGCGGCTGGATCTCCGCACTGGGGGATGAGGCAGGCATTGAAGCAGCATCCGTGACGGTGGAGACGGCCCCGGATTCGGGATACCGGCTACGCAACGAAGTCGAAATGAACATCGACGAGAACGCACCGGATATCGCCAAGGAAATGCTGCGCGAAGTCATCCGAACCTACCCGGAAGGCTCCGCAACGGTCCGGGCGTGGATCACCCTCACCTTCAATGCCACTATGCGTTCCGGGTCCCGGAAACGCGAACCTCAGGAAGTCGCTAAGGATCTCGCCTCCCGGCTTCCTGGGCTGTCTCAGCGGTTGCAGGCAACCGGGGCGGGTATCGCCCGCCCTATGGCAGCACAAGAGCTGTGTGAGGTTGTCCGGGTCGCCTACGATCCACCGGCTGCACTGGTCATTGACGAGGCTCACGCCTCCGGGCACCCGGTAGAACTCACCTGGGGCGAGGTCGGCCCATCCGGTGCGCAAACCAACTGGGAGAACTACCGCCATGAGGGCGCATATTCGGCGTCGTGGACCATGAGCGGCGCTCCGCGTGGCTCTGTCCATGCCAACGTCCTTTCCAAGCTTCTGGCCCCGCATGGGGACGTGGACCGTAAGCGGGTCACACTGCTGTACCGTCCGATGGATTCGGCCCGGGCGGCTCAGCTGGTCGAACGGGATCAGAACAATGCCAACGTCCGCATTACCTCCGGTAACCGTCCCTCTGCCCGTGCGCTGGTCGATGCCCGCTCGGCGGCGCAAACAGCGGCAGAAGAAGCTCAGGGAGCCGGGCTGGTGAACTTCGGCCTGGTGGTCACGGCCACGGTCAACGGTCTGGACCGGGTCCCTGACGCGGTGGCGGCGATTGAGCAAACCTCCGGTGCTGCGCGGTTGCTGTTACGCCGCGCTTATGGGTCGCAAGACACCGCGTTTGCGGCGTCACTGCCGATTGGTTTGGTGCTGCCCAAGCACGTCCTGCTGCCCTCTGAGATTCGGGAGGCGCTCTAAATGGCGCGTATGAAGCTCCAGAAGAACCGGCACCACGTAGAGCCGGTGGAGCCGAAGAAGAAGAAAGCCCCGGTGGTCCGGGAGAAAGTACCTGGTGCGCGGGGCTGGCGTGGCCGTGGCGGTGGCGCAGCGGCACTGGTTCCCTCGGTGCGGGAGTACCGGGGAACCACAGTTCAGGTGTGTGGGCTGTGGCCTTTTTCCTCGGGTACGTCCTCTCCCATGATCGGTGTGCCGCTGGGTAAGCATGAGGAAACGCAGGCCACGGTCTGCTGTGATCCGATCAGCTGGTTTCAGCGCGCCCGGCTGATTTCCAACCCCTCGGCGTTCATCCTCGGTAAGCCAGCACTTGGAAAGTCCACGCTGGTGCGCCGAATGTGTATTGGTTTGGCTGGACAGGGCACGAGTCCGCTGGTCCTGGGGGACTTGAAGGGCGAATACGTTGACATGGTCGATGCGCTCGATGGGCAGGTAATCGAGCTCGGCCGCGGCGTCGGATATTTGAACATTCTGGATCCCGGTCAGGCTATTGAGGTGGCGCAGCTCCTCGAGGACGAAGGCCACGAGGATGCTGCGGTGCGGGTCCGTGCTGACGCTCACGGGCGGCGCCTGAATATGGTGGTTGCACTCATCACGATCAGCCGGAACCAGCCTCCGACGGATCAGGAACAGACCATTATCGACCGGGCGTTGCGGTGGCTCGATGAGCACTTTGAGGGCATTCCGGTGCTCGGGGATCTTCTCAAAGTCATCCAGGACGGTCCGGACGAGTTGCAGCAGGTCGCTCTCAATCGCGGCGATTGGAAGCTCTACCAGCAGGAAACCAAGGCTTTGGAGGCTACGCTGCTCGGCCTGACGGGCGGCGGGAAGCTCGGGGAGATTTTCTCCCGTCACACTTCAAAACCGATGAAACGCGGTAAAGCCGTGGTGTTCGACGTATCCACCATCGACGAAACGGAAACCGATCTCCAAGCTGCTGTGCTGCTGGCGTGCTGGTCTTACGGCTTCGCCACGGTCAACGTTGCTCACGCCCTGGCTGATGCCGGGCTGGAGCCTCGTCGTCACTATTTCGTGGTTTTGGATGAGCTGTGGCGGGCGCTGCGCGCCGGTAAGGGCATGGTGGACCGTGTTGATGCGCTCACCCGCCTAAACCGCTCTGTCGGTGTGGGACAGGTAATGATTTCCCACACCATGAGTGACCTTCTCGCCCTGCCTGCCGAAGAGGACAGGATGAAGGCCCAAGGCTTTGTCGAGCGTTCGGGCATGGTCATCTGTGGTGGCCTCCCGGCCGCCGAAATGACACTGCTGACCAAGGCTATTCCGCTCTCCCGGCAGGAACAGCAAAAACTGGTGTCCTGGCAAGATCCGCCCGCGTGGGATTCTCGCGGTCTGGACGTTGAACCGCCCGGACGGGGGAAGTTCCTCATCAAAGTAGGCGGACGGCCCGGCATCCCCGTCCACATCGGGCTGACCGCCGTTGAAGCGAAGCTCAATGACACGAATAAGCGCTGGCACAGCACCAACGATGCTCCGCTGCTCGCCGAAACGGCAGCGGCCCCACTGACGGCAGGAGGTCCGGCATGAGCGCCCCTAACCGCAAGGGCGGTGCAGGAGACTTCACCGAAGGAATTGTTCTTTTCTCGATCCTCGGGCTAATCGTGGTTGTGGTCGGGGGGGCGTGGGTGGCCACGCACTGGGGTTCCTCACTGGCCGGCATCGCCGCTCCACCGGTTCATCCGGTGGAACTCGTTGCCGGTGTGCTGAAGCAAGAAATCCCGTGGCCGGTTGAATCCACGTTCATCGCCTGCGGTCTCGGTGCCGCTGTCCTCCTCCTGATCACCGGCATTGTGATTCTCGCGCTCCGTTCCGGGGGCAGGAAGAAACGGGTTGATCGTGCTGCAACTCATATGGCCAAAGGTAAGGCGCTGCTCCCGCTGACCCGCAAGGGTGCGCTGAAAACTGCGAAGCGTCTCGGTGTGGCGGACTCTCCGGGCGTGCCGATCGGTAAAGCGGTGATTTCCGGGCAGGACCTCTTCGGTAGCTGGGAGGATATGCACGTCGATATCTGGGGCCCGCGAACGGGAAAAACCACCTCACGGGCCATTCCGGCGATTGTGTCCGCTCCTGGGGCTGTGGTGGTGACCTCCAATAAGCGCGACGTGGCCGACGCCACCCGTGAAGTCCGGGCAGAACATGGTGAAGTGTGGGTTTTCGATCCTCAAGGCGTGGCCGGGGAACAACCTACTTGGTGGTGGAATCCTCTCTCCTACGTCACTGACGAGAACAAAGCGGGAAATCTCGCAGAGCACTTCGCGACGGGCACCCGTGAACCCGGCAGCCGGATCGATCCCTTCTTCGACGGCTTCGGCCAGCAACTACTCACAGCATTACTGTTGGCGGCCTCCTGCGATGACCGGCCGATCACTCAGATTCACGCCTGGCTGACCGACCCCAACGAGGACGAGGCAGTCGGAATCCTCCGACAGCACGGCTACACCATGAACGCTGATGCGCTCTCCAGCATCATGAACTACGCCGACAAGCAGCGCGACGGTATCTACGGCACCGCTTTGGGGTACGTGAGCTGCCTGACCAACCAAACGGTGGCGCCCTGGGTGAACCCGCAGGGCGGTTCGAACCGCCGGCGGGAGTTTCACCCAGAAGAATTCGTGCGGGGCAAGAACACGCTCTACAGCCTCTCCAAGGAAGGAACCGGCACCGCCGGCCCTCTCGTCACGGCGCTGACCGTAGCCACGGTTGAAGCCGCTGAGGCCTACGCCGTGGTGTCCCCCGGCGGAAGGCTACCCACTCCCATGGTCGGCGTCCTGGATGAGGCAGCCAACGTCTGCCGATGGAAAGAACTGCCGAACCAGTACAGCCACTACGGCTCCCGCGGAATCGTTCTCATGACGATCCTGCAGTCCTACGCGCAGGGCGTTTCGGTCTGGGGAAAAGAAGGGATGCGTAAGCTCTGGTCAGCGTCCAACATCAAGGTGTACGGCGGAGGTGTGGCCGAACCCGAATTCATGACCGAACTGTCCCAATTCATTGGCGACTACCAGTACACCGGGCGCACCACCAGCCGGGGCAAGAACGGCAGGAGCACCAGTGTTGATCCGAACCGGAAAGAACGCATCCTCGAACCTGACGACCTCGTGTCACTAGAACGCGGACGAGCGATCGTATTCGCCTCCGGCATCCGCCCGGTCCTCATCAAAACCACGCCATGGATGACTGGTCCCGACGCCGAGAAGATCAAGGCCTCTATCGCCGCCCACGACCCAGGCTCCCGGCAGGAGCCAGAGCCGCTCGTCTCTGCGCCCAGTCCAACCTCAAACAACAAGTGGGTTCAGGCGGTGAACAACGATGGTTGAGGGCCTCGGGAACTGGGACGACGTGGAAGACGACGTCGACGCTTCTAAAGCTGCCGACTCTCCTCATGGTGCAGGCGAAGAGCCCTCCCTCGTCTTCGCCACAGTCGACCAGTTCGTACAAGAGCACCTAGCGCATACCTACCGACGCACCCTCAACGTGCAGGGAGGCCACACCTGGTGTCCTGAATGGTGGAGACACGGCGAAGCAATCAGTCGCCTAGAAGCGCTGTGGAGGGCATGGGAAGACCTCCGCCGCGACGGCCAGACCGGCATGAGCTCGTGGTGGCGAGACCACGCCGACCACCACATGCCAATCCTCCTCTCCACTGATGGTCCATTCAAAGGCTGCACACCCGAAAGAGGCCATAATCCACGGCTAGCCCCCCTGCCCTGCACGCCTCCACCAGTTGGTCTTTTTTTATCCCCTAATGAGCCAACTTATGCAAAACTAATCGGTACCAACTGACTCTGGGGGATATATGCAGGGCTTGACATACGCGGTCGATCTCGTACTGGTTATTGACCTGACAGCATCAATGGGGCCAATCCTGGAGGAGGTGAAGACACACTCTTTGGCGATCCATGACGACATCCGCGCAGCGCTTGCCGAGAAGGACAAGGAAATTGACAAGCTTCGCGTGCGGATCGTCGGCTATCGCGACTTCTATGTCGATGGCGCCGCGTCTATCTCGGAGAGCCCCTTCTTCGAACTTCCCGATCAAGTCAGCCAGTTCGCGGCGGAGGTCAAGGACCTGCGGCCCGCAGGTGGCGGCGACGAGCCGGAGTCGGGCCTGGAGGCCCTCGCCTTAGCTATCCGCTCGGAGTGGACGTCGGAGGGTACCCGCCAACGCCAAATCATCGTTGTCTGGACCGACGCCTCCGCGCACCAGCTCGAGAAGGCCGCTGGCAAAGACTTGCCGCATTACCCGTCCGGTCTGCCCAAGACTTTCGACGAGCTCACCGATGATTGGGAGGGCCAGTCATACATGTCGGCCACGGGCAAACGGCTCATCCTCTTCTCCCCGGATGCGGCGGGCTGGTCGGATATCTCCGCGAACTGGGAAAACGCGATTCACTTCCCGTCGCGGGGCGGCCAGGGCCTCAAGGACATTGACTACTCGGCCATCCTCGACACAATCGCCAATAGCGTCTGATGTGGTGCTTCTCTCGGCGCCGAAAGGAACGACGAGTGAAGATGGATAAGATGGCTAACCCCTCGCTGGAGGTAGTCGATCCCACGCCCGAGCACGGCCAGGAAGTAGGTGTCTCGGTGGCCAACCCAGTAATGGACAACGCAGTCACCTCGCTCGATACAGTGGTATACGCCGACGCCATAAGGCTCGACAAACGACCTGGGCAGGGTGAGGATGCTGACCCGCTAGTATCGCTCCGCCAGGATCAAGTCGTGCTCGGCGTCTTCGACGGTCTCGGTGGCGCGGGCGCTGAAGTCTACGAGACTGCCGAGGGGCGGAAAAGCGGCGCCGCAATCGGGGCTGCGGTTGCGTCGCGCGTATCGCGCGATGTTCTAGAGCGGGCAGGTGGCCGTGTCGCTGCCGCAGACCTCAAAGTGGAACTGGCAGGGAACCTCCAGCGCAGCCTTCAGACGGTAGGAGGCGAGACGTCGGTGCTAAGAGGACGCCTGATTCGTAAGCTACCGACTACGGTAGCTGTAGCCCGCGTTGGCCTCGGTGAGCCCAAAAATGTTCCGCATGCTCGCATTTGCACCACTTTCTGGGCAGGCGATTCACGCGTCTATGTCCTCGACCATCGCGGCCTCCGCCAACTCACTCGCGACCACCTAGCCATACCGAATGACGCGATGCAAAACCTCCTTCAGGATTCCGAGCTGAGTAATTGCGCGAGAGCGGACGGGGACTTCTACCTAGAATCCGCCGATATTGAAATTGGCCCGAGCCCATTCATGGTAATTGCAGCAACTGACGGCGTGTTCGGGTACATCCCGACGCCGATGCACTTTGAGAACCTTCTGCTACAGACGATCTCAAGTTCCCACTCGTTCGCCGAGTGGAGCACCACATTGGAGCAACAAATAGCCGCTTACACCCAGGACGATGCAACCCTCGCTTATTCGGCAATCGGCTGGCACGATTTCGCGGAGATGAAGGCAAAGCTGGAGCAGCGCACTCGCGACACCGCCATGACAACCGAGCGAATTGATCGCGCCGCTGAAGCCGTACAGGCTGCGAACGCCGAAGCCGCAGCAGCGAATGCCAAACTCGAGGCAGTTCGCCAGTCCAGCTGGGACGCATACCGAGCCGCGTACGAACTCTCAGCTCGCACGGAGCAGTCGTGAGCACAGAAATAATCAACGGCTATCGCATCGTTAGCGACTGGACAACTGCAGGCGGCGGAATGGGCAGGTGGGCTTTCGCTGAGAAGAGCGGAAATACGTACTTCATCAAGCAGTTCCTGCGCCCAACCTATCCGCTTGCAGACGGCCCCGGTTCCGCCGCTACGAAAGCCAAGAAGCGCAAGGTCTGCGAGACGTTTGAGTCACACCATAAGGCGCTACTCGAATCGCTCTCCGGCCTCGCTGGCGCCGGCGGTCATCTGGTCGTCACACGCGAGTTCTTCCGGGTCGGCGCCAAATACTACAAGGTCACAGATCGAATCGAGACCTCGTCCTTGAGCATCGGCGAGATAACCAGCATCGAACCAGCCCGTAACAGGGTTATCCTTGCCCTCACGATCGCGCATAGTCTAGAGATTTTACACCGGCAGGGCATCGTCCATGGCGATCTAAAGCCGGCCAACATTCTGCCGAAGCTCGCTTCGAAGGATGTCTTCGTGGCGAAGCTCATCGACTTCGACGACTCGTACCGCGTGAGCGACCCACCGCCGCCGGATGAGGTGGTTGGAGACTTCACGTACTACTCTCCTGAGCTACTGCAGTACATCCAAGGGGAGGGTGATCGAAAGCGGCTGGGTTGTGCGTCCGACATCTTTGCACTCGGCATCGTTCTTTGCCAGTACTTCGCCGGGGAGCTTCCGGGGATCATCCCGAGGGAGGGCGAGAGCAAGTCCGCCGGCACAGGCAACGTTGCGCAGGCTGTCATTCGTGGTCAGGTGATCTCAACGGGCTTGGCGTCCTCATGGCCGGACATAGACGAACTGCTGCTCTCGATGATGCAACTGGACCCTGATGCGCGGCCTGTGATCGGCAAAGTCTCGGAGTCTCTCAAGCGTATTCGGGACCTGGAAACGAAGGGCACCCGCACGAAGAAAGGGGCGTCGAAGGGCAGCACGACTTCCGCCTCTGGTATCGCTGATCCCGCAACTCCTCGTTTGAAAGGAAGAGGCCTGTCGATCGGTCGATCGACTTCATCGGCAGCGAAGTCCGCCTCCGTAGCCGCGGCAGAGAAACCGTCTGCAACAACGTCCGCTTTGCGAGGGAAGCTTGCATCCCCTCGCAAAGATTTGACGTAGGCGCTGTCGGTGCGCACATGCGAAGTGTGCGACACGCAGGCGATTGGCAACGAATCTGTATGCAAGGTCTGCGAGACGCCGCTGCCGCCGCTAACAGTCTCCGTTCCTGCCTTATCGAACGCAGCATCCGCTCGGCGTTGGTCTGGGGGCTTGGTTGCCCTTGTCGCCATACTGTGCATTGCGTTGGGATTCGGTGCAGGGTGGCTGTCGGATCGCTTCCTTAGCTCCCCGTCCCCCGATGCCAGCGCCGTCCCCGTCACAGGCCCCTCAGTCCAACCAGGCCAGTGCCTTGACCTACCCGGGTACGAGCTGCTGCACAGCGACGTTGCGGACTTCCCGTCGCACGTTGTGGATTGCGCCGAGTCAACCGCCCTTACCCTGGTAACCGGTGCTGACGAGTGCGCGCTCTACTGCCAGTCGGCCGAGGACGCGGCGGGGCAGTCAATCTCGTTCTATGAGATTCCGGCCGTCGGGCGGTGCTTCCTCTCATATCAATCCGAGAGTGGAGCGGGAAGCGGATGGCCGTCAGTTTTCGTGCCCTGCTACGCTACCCCCGACCAGTGGGTTATCGACGAAGCACCCGATATTGCTGCCGAACTGGAAGTTGACGTGAATGCGCTGCGTCTTGTCACCCAAATCGTGACTTCTGTGTCGTCGGAGGAGCCGACGTGCGCGGACGGCGAGGATATCTGGCAGTTGAAGTACCGAGACCCTGTGGAGTGGGCCTGCGCTTCCGAGGTGAAAGCACAGTGAACGTACATCGGAGTCCTGGATGAATTGCAGTGCGAGGGATGGTGATCCCCTGTCTACTGGACGAAGGCTCATCAGTGACGAGACCGCGCACTCGCGTGGCGACCGCAACCGCAAGCGCGCAGTTCGCCGAGCGGTTCTGAGAGATACTATCGCTGCCTTCGTTCAGGCAGCTCCAGGTTACTACCAAGAGATCGCCGCCAGGAACCTTGCGGAATGGTCCGACACGGCCAAGTCACCACCAACCTTTACGACCGTTCTTGTAGAAGCCCAGGATTGGGGGGATCTCGCCGGGAGCCTTACAAGACGGTTGGGGGTCACCTTCGCAGTTCTCAACATGGCGAATGCGTACGTCCCCGGTGGCGCTTATGTTGAGGGAGCACCTGCCCAAGAAGAGAACATGTTCCGGCGCACGGACTGCCACTTTTCCATCGGCAACGAGGTCTATGATTCCAACACGGACCGATACCTACCTCACATGACTGAATTAATTCAGGCGAAGCACGGACGGGTGCTCTTGGATACCGAGTCACCTCGAGTATGCATTCGAGGAGCTGAAGACACGAGCTCAGATGAGTTGGGCTACCGATGGCTCGATAACGGTGAAATTTTCCCCTTCTACGAGCTGAGGTCCGCTGCCGTCGATCTGCGGAATGGTGCCAACTTCGACGGTCAAGAGATGCGTCGGCGCATCATCGCCCAATTGAGCACCTTGCGCTCGGCTGGAATCAGACATGCAGTGCTCAGTGCTTTCGGATGCGGCACTTTCGGTAATCCGCCGGACGAAGTAGCTGCGATCTACCGAGAGGAAATAGAACGAATGAGCAATGCTTTCACGGTCATTGCGTTCGCCATCAATAACGTCGGCTCCGCGTCGCCTGACAACTTCGCAGCGTTCAAGAGCATCTTCGTCGCCCCGCCCTGACGCGGGCCCATGCGAGCGAGGCCCGGGCTACGGGGAACCCGAGCATGGTAGCCCTCACCGTCTGCTGGTATCTGACCGCTGATACCAGAGTTCTCAATGTTGGCCCTAGAGGGAGGCTGTACGATTATCGAATCAAGGGCTGCTGTCTGAGATAGGTTGGGGGCCGAATGGCTGATCGAAATGACGGGGTCAAGGGGCGCATCGCAGACGCTCTGGTGACGATCGAACTTGTCGCTGATGTCACGATGTCCTCGCCCGCGTTGCCGCCTCCCGATGCCCCTCAGCTGGATAATACTCGGAGAGCAGAGTCCTCGCGAACGGCCGACTCCTCGAGCGTGCAGCAGCTCGTCGGGCAAGCGGCGGATAATTTGGAGCGGGAAAACGAACGTCTTCGCGGATCGATCACTTCTGCGAAGGACCTCACCCCGTCCAGAGTTCATGATCCGCTTTCTCGTGAGCGGAGCCGGGACACGAATCGGGCTTCCTCCCTGCCGAAGCGGAGCAAGTAGTGGGCCTCCTCTTCGACTCCTTCCGGGCTGGGGCGTCGATGCTTTCTTGGGCTGGTCGAAGCGGTGCTGCCGCTGGCGATAGCCTCGCTGTGAAGATGGCCGACGTACGCTCGCGCGCATCATGGCGGGCTCGGCGATCCGGCATCCTCGCCCCCGGTGATCGACCCGGTGGTGCGACTGGTTTTCTGGACTACCGCGGCGTGGGCCTCCCACGTGACTACCCAGGAGCTTCCGATGCAGTGGTTCGTGTCGGCGATATATGCCATCCCCATGGGACTCCACGCACCCCGATGTGGCTCGGGTGGGGAACCCTGAATCGGCACGCAGCTGTAATCGCGCCCACTGGATCGGGCAAGACCATCTCTGTAATGGCTCCGTGGATATCCGAGGCGATGGATGTTGGGATTTCGGTTGTCGCAGTCGACGTGAAGGGCGACCTTCTCGACGAAGTGTCACGAGTCCGCGGCGGTCGCCCATTGCCCGCGATGGTGCGGCGGTGGGATATCTCGCGTCGACATGTTGCTTCTGCGGCCTGGAATCCTCTTGACGAGGTTAAGGACGAGAACGCACTGCAATCCCTTGTGACCGCGTTGCTGGGAGAAGTTGATACGAAGTCCGAGCACAAGCACTTCCAGGAGCGGGACCATCGCTGGCTGGGCGGCATGCTCCGCCTCGTTACCGCCGGGATTGCGAACCCGACGCTCGAAATGGTTTATGCCCTGCTGTTGGATCGCTCCTCACTGCGGAAGTTCGCATCCGCTTTACCGAGCGAGGCCGTCAATGTCAGTGATCTCGTTTCGATGCCCGACGACGACTACGGCCTTGCCACCGCTGGCCTGTCGAACGCATTGACCTGGACAACGCAGGGCAACGCACGAGCTGCGACAGAGCGGTCCGACTTCTCACTCGACGAATGCCTGACTGACGGTGGACTCACGGTCATCGGGGCACCCGTCGGTTCAGGCCTCCCGCCTCGAGCAGCGGCTGCCGCCTTCGTCGGCATGCTGCGAAGCCACATGTTCGCCGGCTTCGGCAGTGAACGTCCCCCCGTACTGCTTGTACTTGACGAAGTCGACAAGTACGCAAGCCGCATCGAGCTGTCTGCTCTTCTTGACCTTGCCCGTTCCGCCAATGTGGGCATCGTCTTGGGTCTGCAGAATGTCGACCAGCTCGGCCGCGATGCCGGCGAGGTCGAAACGCGACTGGGTAACTGCGCAACCCTCATCGTCCTGCCTGGAGCCACAGATCGGACTGCGAAGTACTTCGCAGCCCGGTTGGGTCAGCACACCGTCGAGACAGTGACCTACGGGATCGATTCCCACGGCCGACGAGTGCCGACGGCCTCAACTGAGCATATTGACGTCCTTGGAACTCGTGAGATTATGCATCCCCCGCTTGGAGAATGGACCGCGGTCGTCTATTCCAAGCCTCTTTCCCCGAAGCCGTTCCTCGTTGATCTCACGCGCGAGCTAGCCCCTGTTGCCCCCGCGTCGCTGACGACTCGCGCCGAGGGGTGCGCCGATGATCGGGAACCCCTTGAGCCGAGCCCAGACGTTATTCATCATGACGGGGGGAAGGTCAGCCGCAGCCCGACGCTGAAAGGTCGAGGCCTCGTCATCGGGTCCAGCTCACCGGTTACAGCCGAGCCAGTGGACCGCCCTTCCACCGCTTTGAAGGGCAAGCTTGCTCGCGGCGGCTCGTAGCTCGCCGAATCTCAGCCTGTACATTTAGTGGAGTGGACTGGGACGTCTTTTGCAGTATCAATACAACCTACGAAAGCTGTTTACTGAATCAAGCACCCTATGGAATCCGCTATAGGGAAGTGCCCTCCCGATCCAGCGCCTTTTCGGGAAATGATGAAGTGGGGCCGTTTACCGCGAGCGTTCGGACTGTAGTTTTTGCCGCCGTGAAGTGCTAGCGCCGCGTTTCGCGGGCCTCATCTTGCGCGGGTTCCCATCGATGGCGGCGCTAGGCGGAGTCGCCTGGTCACGGTCAGCCAAAATCCTCGCACCGATAGTCTCACCGTCCGCTACACCATCTAGTGATGCTGCGAATGCTTGCCGGCGTTCTTCGCTGTCGTACAGCGGTCCCGCGTCGCTGGCCGCGCGGTTTTCCGACTCGACCGCCGACGCCCGGTCTCGATCTTCCCGACCAGCCTCCGCGATTATTGTTGCGGCTTCGGCCCCGTCGCGCTCTCCTGCACTGCGTTGGCGGTCGACCTCCGCCCGGTCTCGTTCCGCCTGTGCCAGCGCTTCACTGACTGCTCGATCCTCAGCACCAGGATTATCGACGTCCACGCCGTAACGGTCCTGGACTTCACGCCGGATGCGCTCGGCCGCTTCCTGGGCGGTGGGATCGAATTGCTTCCAGGCCGTGGCCGCCTCGTGGACACGCTCAATATCCTGCGGACGTGCCTGATCCCACCAGCGGTTGTCGGTCGTCGGCGCGAGCTGGGCTCGTGCCGCTTCCCGTTGAGACTCATAACGAGCCTGGAGTTCTCGGGCACGCTGTTCGTCGGATGCTTGCTGTTCGCGTAGCGACTGCTCACGCATGCGGGCAAGCTGTTCTCCCAGTCTCGCTGCAACAGCTATGCCGGTGCGTGAAAGTCCTTCAACGGCTTCGTCCACTCCGTCTGATTCACTCATAACCTCATCCCCTTCACCTGGTTAGCGTTCGTTGCCGCGGTCGGTTTTCTGTTGTGTCAATGTCGGCTTCCGGGCCGGCTGGATCTTCGGAGGAAGAACTGACCCGCCAGTGCCTGGCGTGCTGTGATCACGTCCGGCTAGAGCCAGTGCTGCGGCAGTTTCCTTGTCCAGAGCCGGACTCTGTACGTTTGTCGCTGGCTTCTGGTTGAGCACACCAGCCACGGTCGCCAGACGCTCTTTCACGACGGTGTTGATCTGCTGCGCCGCACGGACGTCCCCGGCCGCCTTATGCATGTCGTGGATCGACTTCGCGAGGTTCGCCAGCTGTATCAGCATCAGCGCCTGCGCCGCGCCTTGGTTCCTACTTGTCGCCGTTAAGAGGATCTTCGCCGCGCCCATGGCTGACGGGCCCATAGTGCGCTGCGGTTGCACCGGGTACCGGCGCAGCTGGGCTGTCTTAGAGAGACGGTCCGCTGTCGCCGCCAGCGGCCCCGGGGCGGCTTCAACACTGTTGGACCAGGCCGCGAACGCACCCGATGTCTCGCGGGCAACGTGAGCCCACGTCACGTAATCGTCGATAGGCACTGAGGCCAGTGACCTGTTCAGTTCGGAGAGTTCATCACTGTACCGCTGCCACATCTGCGGGTCAGGATCGCTCAACTCACGGCCCGCGTTGACCACACGCCGGCCACGATGAGCCGCCGTCCACTCCTGTACCGCATCGGTAGCTGCTTGTGGGCTGTCCTCCCAGCGGCTGCGCAGCTTCGGCAAGGTCAGATCGCTAGCCAGGCGGGTGCCGCTGTACCAGACCGGACGTTGTCCGTTCACCGGTCTCTCTGCCACCCGGTAACCCGTTACGACATCATCCCGACCAGCAGCGAAACGCGGCCGAATCAGGGCACCGGTCCGGCGCATTCTGCGCACGAACTCCGCTTCATCCTGTGACGCTATCGCGCAGCTGCGGACCTTCCTCGCCAACGAGTGGCGTTCCGGCTCTGCGAACCCTCGGCGGGCCGAAGCTTCCCGCTCGCCTGGTTTGATTCCTTTCGAGGCGTACACGCTGGAGAGCTCTTCCAACCCGAACTTCTTTTCCAAGCCCCGGCAGGCCTGCTGGGACTTTCGGAAGTCGTTATGGGGGCTCCATTTCGTGCCGTCCTCACGCACCATGGACGCAGCTATATGGATGTGATCGTTCCCTGCTTTGCTGTGGCCGTGGCGCACAGCAACCCACGATGCAGGAGCCTTCCCGCTCGCCTCGGTGAAACCCATCTCGTCCATGAAGTTTTGGGCAATCTCCGCCCACCGCTCGTCGGACAAATCGCCTTCTTCAGCTCTGAGGCTGAGCGAGCAGTGCCAGACGTGACCACCGGGCACTTCAACATCGAGAACGCGTTTCGCCTGCTCCAGTTCCCGACCGATTGCAACGGCCGCATCACGGTTCAGTTCGGTGTCGTCATGCCACGCCATGATCGGCGCCGAACCTGCAACCAGGTGCGGCTCCGTATGTTCATTCGCCCGTCCTGGTCCAGCCAGGTAGACCATCAGACCGGTCATACGATCGCCGCGTGAAACGTTGGGAATCATCTACCGGCCCAACCCGTCGACGACCTCGTACATCCGGTCAGCAAGTCGCCGCACAGCAGCTACAGCCGCTGCGGCATCCTGTGGAAACTCATCCCCTGCGTTGGCGTGCCGGGCGATCTGGTTGACGTTATTCGAGACTGATGCCAGCAACCGGCGCGCTTGCATCAGATCGACCGCCAACGCTCGTCGTTCCGCCAGCGAATCCGAGTTATCTGAGTACAACGCAGCACTCACCAGAATCTCGGAGGCGGTCCGGTTCGTCTGCTCCTCCAGGACGAGGAGCCGTGCCCGCTCCATCTCTGACATCGACACACGCACATACTGGGTCTGACCGGGAATGTTTGCACGCCGACGGCGGCCGAAACGACGGGAAGGAACTTTCTCATTCGTCACGTGTCCCCCGC
The DNA here is from genome assembly GCF_055657625.1 of Arthrobacter sp. KKT183. Classification (NCBI taxonomy): domain Bacteria; kingdom Bacillati; phylum Actinomycetota; class Actinomycetes; order Micrococcales; family Micrococcaceae; genus Arthrobacter; species Arthrobacter sp. KKT183. Next base: position 73,825 of record NZ_JBVMVW010000002.1, read on the forward strand.
CTTTCCCCCTTGCCCAGCGCAGCGCCCCCGAATCCTCGGGGCTTCACACTCCAGTGTGACCGATCCTAGACGCCCTGTCGAGGATCGAACCCAGTTATGGCACGTAACTGTATAGCTTGCTCTGCTCTGCTCTGCTCTGCTCTGCTCTGCTCTGCTCTGCTCTGCTCTGCTCTGCTCTGCTCTGCTCTGCTCTGCTCTGCTCTGCTCTGCTCTGCTCTGCTCTGCTCTGCTCTGCTCTGCTCTGCTCTGCTCTGCTCTGCTCTGCTCTGCTCTGCTCTGCTCTGCTCTGCTCTGCTCTGCTCTGCTCTGCTCTGCTCTGCTCTGCTCTGCTCTGCTCTGCTCTGCTCTGCTCTGCTCTGCTCTGCTCTGCTCTGCTCTGCTCTGCTCTGCTCTGCTCTGCTCTGCTCTGCTCTGCTCTGCTCTGCTCTGCTCTGCTCTGCTCTGCTCTGCTCTGCTCTGCTCTGCTCTGCTCTGCTCTGCTCTGCTCTGCTCTGCTCTGCTCTGCGGTTCTGCTCTGCGGTTCCGCTCTCCCTTTCACCCGCGGTACTTGGCAGAGCAGAGCAGGAGAGCGGAACCTGAGACACTCCGCGCCCGGATGACATGACGGCTGCGCCGTTCCGTTTCGACTGTTGAAGGTACTGTCCGCCCTTCTCTTGGCAAGTCTCCGCCGGCGGCTTTCGCGGCATATCCTCACTCGCTTCGCTCCCTCCGGTATTCCACGTTCCCCCGACTCCAACCTGCCAATTCACTTCGCGGCCAAGTAATGACGGCGTTGCCGAAAGGAACGATGGCAAACAAAGAGCAAAGGAGACCCAACCCATGACCCTCATCTCGCCCAAACAGGTGGAACAGAAGTACGGTGTGCCAACCGACGAACTCGCACGCTGGCGCCGGGCTGGTACCGGACCGCAGTACTACCGAATCAGCACCCGCGTCATCCGCTACGGGACCGACGACCTGGACGAATGGTTCACCGATCCGATCAACGCTCACCTACACCATGTACCTGTCAACGAGGAAGCACTCCTGTGCCTGCCATAACGAACGACCAGGAACGTCATAGATAGGGTTGAACCATGGGAAACATAAGCATCGAACAAACACAGCAACAAGCACGCGCGCTCCTCGACTCACGCATCGAGTCCGTCACCGCCCTGGTCAAAGCACGCCAGCGCGTCACCGACCTCAAAGAACAACTCGCCGAAGCCGAACGCGAAGACAAGCGCGCCTACGTTCGCGCGACCAAAGACGGCTGGAGCGTTGAAGAGCTCAAGAAGCTCGGACTTGAGAACGGTACAGCCTCGCGTAGACGTCGGGAGAGCCGGCGCGAGACTTCCTTAACTGGCCAGCGGTAAGCGCCGTGCCTACACCGATAGACCCTGACGACTTCGCTTCAGCGGAAGGGATACGCGAGCTTCACACGCTGGTCTCGCGAACCTTGGCGAGCGATGCAGAGGCCGGCTTATCTATATGCCGCGACCTTCTGCATAGTTCTCCTAGTTTCCCCGAGGCCAAGCTTGCAATTCGGCAACTTGCAGCCTTCGCGCTTTGCATGTCATCAGGACCGTCTGGGTATCAAATCCTCGCTACCGTCGCATCGAGCAATGCGAAGATCGGTTCTAGGGCCGCCCTCATCCAAGCATTGTGGGATGTTTCTCAAGGGATCTCACCAAGGACGTCCTTCCTCAACGAAGAAGTTCATAGTCAGCTTCCTCGGCCTGAACAAGTGGCTGCAGCCCGCAATACGCTTTCCGATCTCATCATCGATTCCTTGACCGACGAGGATCTGATGGAAGCCATCCTATGGGTCGCGAATCACCAACAGTTCATGCGACCAATGCACATGGAAGAAGATGCTCGCACTCCGGCCTCATTCGTATCTTTTTTCCTCCGCACGACGGCAGACGCTAGCTTGCGCCTAACACAGAGCACAATCGACAGCTTTAGCGATCTCATCAATCAGGAGGTACCGGAACGGGAGTACCAAGATTTCCTTACCGACAATCCCATCTTTCTCGACCCGATCGCCGCGGAAGTAGTCCCCTTGGCACCGCTTGGATTGGAGTTCAAAACGGACTTCGTCGTCCGCAAACATGACAATTCCTACGTGGTCGTGGAGATCGAAAAGCCGCAGGATCGCATCTTCACGAACGCCTACAACTTCACCGCCGAGTTCACTCACGCCTTCGGGCAGGTGCTCGACTTTCAAAGCTGGACAGCAACCCATATTGCCTATGCGCGCTCTCACTTGCCGAACATCAACCAGCCTAGGGGTCTGCTCGTCATCGGTCGACGTTCGACGCTTGATGAGCGAGCGTCAACAAAGCTGGCGCAGTGGCAGATCAACAGTCCCTCAATCGAGGTGCTCACATACGACGACTTGCTATCCCGGGCTCAATCTTTATTGGGCAGCTTGAGAAGTCACCTTCGATGAAGACCAGTTTTTGTTCAGCATCACCAAGGAAGGCTCTTGCGGGGCGCGCTTCTGCACGGCCGGTGGGCGAACGCCCCTCGAAAACCTCGCCAGTCAGGTGTCGAGATGCCCGTTGCCCTCCTGTTTCATCCCGTGAAGCTCCCCCGACTGCATCCTTCTGGCCTCTCACAACCCATGGGTTGCAACACTCTCGACCGAGACACACCCTCTCGCCTGCACTTCTCCTTCAACCTCACGCTTGCCCCTCCTGCCGGCAATTAGCGACAAACACACAAGGACGACTCGGGACCGGAATGTCGGGTCCTAGACCTGCCGTTGGCGGTGAGGTGTTTCCCGTTAGGTCCCAGGCCCAGCACCTACCGGCTCCGGGATTTTTGCTTGGAGTCACTGCGGCCGAAAGAGAACGCTCTCACTCTATTCGAATCCTCGATGATAACGACCAGATCGACAGGGCAGCTGCCCCGCGCTCATCGACGTGGAGCCCAACTAGGATCATCTAGTGCACAAAACCAAAGGTGATGTTCTGACCCGGATCAGTCAGCTGAGGGATCGGCTTGCTCGTTACGTCCTCGAGAAGAGCATGCAAAGACGTCTCGCTCTCACGTCTGCGCTAGTGAACATCCTCATGGTGGTTGTATTCGCTGTTCTCACTTTTTCTCCGACGTGGCAGCCAAGGATCTCGGTCACTGTCTGGTTGATCGCTTTTTTGATCGCGGCCCTGGCGGCAGCTCTAGCACTTCTCACATACGACGTCACCACCTCCGAGAACAACCTACGGGCTAAAGTGGCGCTCCTTGAAAGCAATCTGCGACAGGCGAGACAGGCCCATAAGGACTACGACCGAGCGATGAAAGGTGCACTTTTACCAGCAGCAGGAATCCTTCAGGAGATCCCGTTGGCACGAACCTCAACGGAGGCCGCTGAAAGACTGGGGCAGTTTAAGCGAATGGCCCTGACGATGCTGCATCAGACGGCCGGCGCGAGCACCAAGAAGGATGCAGCTCGATCGACGCTCTACCAGTTAGATCGAGATGGCAACCCGATTTACGCCGGATCGGAGGGCAGACCCGAGCAACCGCGCGCCTCCTTCAAGGGTGACGAATTGAAGCAGGTGAAGCAGTTGATCAGCAGTGGGGCGACCGACCGCTTTGAGGTTGCACAAGGTAAAACGAAAGTTACCCCTAGCCCAGCAAGTACCTACAAAGTGGTTGTGGCCACGGCAATCGGACGCACCGAACCGCGACATGGCATGTTGACCTTAGACAGTACGGATGAAGCACAGCTGACGGATGACGACTGGCCCATCTTGCAAGCAGTGGGTGGCATGCTTGCTGCTTCGTACCGAACAGTAACGCTAGTTCAAGAGTTAGAGAAGGCGCGAGCTGCTTCGGAAGTCGCGATACTCAAGAAACCGAACGTAGATGGGCAGGAGCAGAACATCGCACAGAGTCTTGAGACAGAACCCGTGGACCGTCAGACCGACAAGCTATAGTAGATAAACAAACGAAACAGGTAGGAGGCTACAGATGACCACCACAGCTGTCGTTATAAACACAGCCCTCGAGCAGTTGCTCGCGAGGCAGATCACTGCCGAGGAGTACCTCGACATCGTTGATCAAGCGAATGAGGATTTAGCGCTCAGCTCGTCCAAGGATGGCCTCATCGCAGCTTGACGGGCAACAACCTCGCGGCGCTAAGCAGCATGTAGGATCTAGCTTGCCCTTAAGTAGATATTGGGGCTCGCAACTGCGAACCCCAATACCCGCCCTTTGCCGGGGGCTTAGCTCAGAATCAGTGACGCACAAAGCCACGAACGCTGAACCCGCCTCGTTCCCCTTCTACCTACGACGTAGCGGGGGGACGAGGAAGTCTATTTTTGAGCCGAGTCAGTCTCTGCCGCTCTACGCATCGCGCCTTTCGTGCGGTTGCTGATAACAATTTGCCCAGGCTGCTTGAGGTCAACGCATAGCATGCCTTCCAAAAGCTGCGGTTCAGGAGCACGCCTTCTGGCGACGGATGTATCTATCCCGTAGTGCTGCATGAAACCTCCCCCTGCGATGATGGCCGAAAGTTGCTGCGGACGAACGGTGTAGGCGTTTGGATTTGAAGTTTCAGATGGGCGTATAGCCATCATCTTCTCTTCCTTATCCCACAGTAGTTCTACTGCTTCCGCCTTGTTCAACATCTCGTACGCGCTGGCATTCAGCGCTATGGCACCAGTTTTCTGGATAGTTACGGTTGGACTCTTGCCGGAAGCGACTGCCTGCTTGGAGAATACTTCGAACGCCACGCCTACCTCGCTTTCGATCTAAATCTAATTTCCTATGAAAGAAACTACAGTACCCCTAGAGACGGCGTCAAGCATGATCGGAAAAATTATCGGGATGAGCGTCTGAAGTTCTTGTGGAAGGGTCGAGGAACGAGCGGATAGCACTCCGGACGCTCCCTGAGTTGAACCACTAAACAGCCGCGTTCAAATCAGCATCCTACTGCTAGCCGAACCTATCGGTGCTCCCTTCGGTCTTCCTGGAAGAGGTGGGGGCTAGGACCCGATTAGGTGTCTCATCTCCTAGAGAAGGAGATCAAGACAATTGCGCCATTTGCCATAGTGATGGATTCATTGATCTTCATGGGGAACCAAAACCAGGACCCCATGAACCATGTCTCGTGACCCTCGGGATTCGAGGCGCATAAGTTACGAGACAAGTCAGGCTGAACGAGCGAATGCATTCGGTGGACCGCTCGGTGACCGAGGAACCAAACCAGCAGCGCTTCATAACGCCCTACCCAGGCAACCCGCACTGACCCTATGATCTTGTCTCAACACGAAGCGACCCCTGGTGCATTCCGCTTTTGGGTTATCGACAGTTAAGAGGGAACGATGAGCGCTGGCAGCAAGTGGACTGGCGCCCGAGTCCTGCACAGGACCTTTAACGGCGACCCGGTTACGATCAAAATCGCCGGGAACGGACAAGACGCTCTAGTTGCTAGGGGCCATCTGGCAGATATTCAGCCCGAAAATGACCATGTGCACATTTGGGACTTATCTAGTGGTGACTTCCGACTTCATGACATGCGCATATCTCGCAGCTTTTTACCAAACATCAGGGACGATGAACGCAATCGGCCCACTTCGAGGGACGAAGCGAGACATGCGGCCTTGGTAAGTAAGGCCCAGAGCCTTGCTCGTTCCGGGACAACAGACGCTCGGACTGTATCGGCGGCTCGAGAACTCGATCGAGAATGGAAGTTGGCGGGTAAGGCATCACCGGCGAACTATCATGCCTTTAGGTCAGCCATGGATGAGATCTTCGCTGCCAACAAGCAGCGAATTGATCGGATGAAGGCGGAGTGGGCGGCGAATAAGAGCGCCAAAGAACGCTTGGTTTCGCAGGCCGAGTCTCTGGCGTCCAGTTCTGATCTGCGAGCCGCTTCGGAGCGGATGAAGTCCCTTGGTGACGAATGGAAGCGTATAGGGCCGTGCGAAAAGTCCGACAACGATCAGCTGTGGGGTCGCTTCAATGCTGCGCGTACGCGCCTTCGTGAGCGCAAGGACCAGGAATTCAACAAGCGAAAGGCGGAGTGGGCGGCGAATAAGAGCGCCAAAGAACGCTTGGTTTCGCAGGCCGAGTCTCTGGCGTCCAGTTCTGATCTGCGAGCCGCTTCGGAGCGGATGAAGTCCCTTGGCGACGAATGGAAGCGTATAGGGCCGTGCGAAAAGTCCGACAACGATCAGCTGTGGGGTCGCTTCAATGCTGCGCGTACGCGCCTTCGTGAGCGCAAGGACCAGGAATTCAACAAGCGAAAGGCGGAGTGGGCGGCGAATAAGAGCGCCAAAGAACGCTTGGTTTCGCAGGCCGAGTCTCTGGCGTCCAGTTCTGATCTGCGAGCCGCTTCGGAGCGGATGAAGTCCCTTGGCGACGAATGGAAGCGTATAGGGCCGTGCGAAAAGTCCGACAACGATCAGCTGTGGGGTCGCTTCAATGCTGCGCGTACGCGCCTTCGTGAGCGCAAGGACCAGGAATTCAACAAGCGAAAGGCGGAGTGGGCGGCGAATAAGAGCGCCAAAGAACGCTTGGTTTCGCAGGCCGAGTCTCTGGCGTCCAGTTCTGATCTGCGAGCCGCTTCGGAGCGGATGAAGTCCCTTGGCGACGAATGGAAGCGTATAGGGCCGTGCGAAAAGTCCGACAACGATCAGCTGTGGGGTCGCTTCAATGCTGCGCGTACGCGCCTTCGTGAGCGCAAGGACCAGGAATTCAACAAGCGAAAGGCGGAGTGGGCGGCGAATAAGAGCGCCAAAGAACGCTTGGTGAGCCGGATGTCTTCGCTCGCCTCCTCGTCAGACTACCGGGTAGCGAAAGATGAAGCTCGCTCTTTGACCGACCAGTGGCGCACTGTTGGACCATGCGAAAAGTCGGATCAGGACCGCCTTTGGAACGACTTCAAATCAGCAAAAGACCGTCTGTTTGAAGCGGCGAAACGAGAAGCAGAACAGCGAAACGCTGAGCGAAGGCAGCGGGCTTGGGAAAGGGTTTCTCGCCTGGAAGACCAATTGAGGAACACCGAAGCCGCGCTCTATCGCGCCCAAGACTCATACTCACGTGCCCTATCAGCTAGATCCCCGTCTATGAATAATCCGAATTGGATGACAATCGTGCGAAGTCAACAGGAACGGCAATCCAGCGCAAGGTCGAAGATTACATCCCTTGAGCAACGGAAGTCAGACTTGGCTTACAAACTCATGGACGCTCGATCAAAAGCCAACTCCCTTTAACATCACTCGGACTGAACAACGCGACTGTTGAACACCAGACTCCCTGACGTTCGGATAGAACCAGAGTAGATGGGCTATAGTCCCAAGCGTCTCGTAGCCCTAGGGTTGCAACACACTTGGGCGAGACACTCCCACCCCCCGCGACTACGACCCCCTCTATGTCTTGCTACCCTGTCTCCTAAGTAGGGGCATCCCGTCGTGACTGAGAAGTAGGTTGCGAGACAATTACGGGACCAATCGACATAGAGGAGCCGCATGGGCAAGCTCATCGGGTACGCGCGTGTATCAACTCGCGCCCAGGACACCGACCGGCAAGTCGCCGACCTACTCGCCGCCGGCGTCCGCCGCGATGACCTGTACATCGATCACGGCGTCAGCGGTGCTCATGCGCGGCGGCCCCAGTTCGATAAAGCCCTCGACGCACTGCATGAAGGTGACACCCTGATCGTCACCACCCTCGATCGTCTCGGCCGCTCCACTTCCAACATGCTTACCTTGGCCGATGAACTTCGAGCTCAAAAGGTGAACCTGCGAGTCCTGAACCTCGGCGGCGGGAACGTCGACACCGGCACACCAATGGGCTCAATGGTCTTCACCGTCATGGCTGCCCTCGCGCAGATGGAGCTCGAGATCAAACGAGAACGCGTCACCGACTCCAACACCAAACGCCGCACCGCCGGCCTCGACCTCGGCGGACGACGACCGATCTTCAGCGACAGCCAAATCGCCAACGCCCGACGACTCATCGAACAAGGCCAACCCGCCTCCCACGTCGCCCGCGACCTCGGCATGTCCAGAGCCACCCTGTACCGGCGTATCGCCACCCTCGACGCCCAACAATGGGTTGCCACTCATTCAGGACAGACCGGTGCCTGAATCCAAGCGCGAGTCCCATGCTGGCATTGGAAGCGGCCAGGCGGACGAGGGCAGGGACGGCTCGAGCACACCGCAGTCACAGCTCGTCGTTTTACCAGACTCCCCCGACACTCGACTCCTGGTAGAACTCACAAGTCATGCCAACGACTTATCGGAAGCGGCGCACTCGCTGGGCAAGGCGCTGGACGGCGGGGAGGGCTCCGACGTGTGGGAGCCACTGACTTCCCACGCGGTCACGGCTTACATCCGCCCCTTCATCCACTCCAACGTCCGCACCCGCCTAGACCAGATGCCCGAGTTTCCTGGCATGCCGGCCGAGCTCCTCGCCACGCACGACATGATTCGGAAGTACCGCAACACGACAGTCGCGCACTCCCAGTCCGATCTGGTCATGCCCCTTCCCGTCGCTCTTCTGAGTGGGGACGATCAGAGAGTCCAGGTGTGGGGTATGACAGTTATTCACCCAATGCCAGGAGCGATAGCCGTACGGTTCGCCGACCTCCTCACGACGATGGAATCGATCGTCGACGCAGCCATGCAACCCGTGACCGAACGCCTTCGCGCCTGGGTGCAATCCCAATCACCAGCAACGGTTCGCCAGTGGCAGGGACCCGAAATCACCCATTCAACCGACGATGCCTTCAACGGTTCTCGAAGAAGATCCCGGATCCCCCGCTTCACCAGCTACATGCACACCGAGCAGGTTCAGGGCGACACTGACTCCCGCGAGTAGGTGGGAGGCGGTGTTCATGTGGCTGTCACCCAGTACTGATACGTTCTGCCGATGAACGCACTCCTGCCTGACCCGCACCCGCTCACCGCCGACGACCTCTCCGACCGGACGGGCTTCGATAAGCAGTTCCTCGGCCAAGATGTCTTGATGCCGGCACTCGACGGGGTCGAGACCGTGCTTCTGCCTTACACACACTTCTCCATCCTCATGCGTCCGGACAAGCGCCTCGCCGCGGTCACCGCGCTCGGGATCGACGGCGAGAAGCTCATGGATCTCGACCGGTCAGGTATTGACTGGCGGCTAGACCCGCGTCTGCCGGAGGATCAGCAGACCGGGGAACGGGTGTACGCCCGCAACGACATCGACCGCGGGCACCTCGTCCGCCGAGCCTCAGCCGTCTGGGGCAATAACCCGGCCGAGGCAGCCCAAGCGAACGAGGACACCTTCCACTACACCAACGCCGCCCCACAAGCGGCGAAGTTCAACCAGGGCCTCGAGCTGTGGCTGGGCTTGGAGACATACCTGCTGGAGAACGCCGCCGATAACGGGCGACGTCTGATCGTCTTCACCGGACCCGTCTTCAGCGATGTCGACCCGGTCTACCGGGGCGTGGAAATCCCGCTGCGCTACTTCAAGGCCGCGGTGTTCCTCGAAGGCGGATCACTGGCGGCAACCGGCTATGTCGTGGACCAGACACCACAGCTCAAGGTGGTTGGGTCCCTGGGTAGGAGTCCGGTGACTGTGTGAGTTTCGCATCCGATAATGGGTGCAGGAGGAAATTCACAGATTATGGCACGTAGGCATACCCCGGATCAGGTCGTCGCGAAGGTCCGGCAGGGGCAGAAGATGCTCAATGACGGCAAGCCGATGATCGAGGTCATCAAGGAGCTGCAGGTCACCGAGGCAACCTGGTATCGGTGGCTGCAGCAGTACGGTTCCGAGCAGAACGCAGCCCAAACCAAAGCGGTCAAGGACTTGGAGAAGGAAAACGCCCGGCTGAAGCGGTTGCTGGCCGAGAAGGAACTGGCCATCGACATCCTGAATGAGGTGGCTAAGGGAAAATTCTGAGCCCCGAACCTCGCCGGCGTGCAGTGCGCATGGCGGTGGAGAAGTTCGGGGCGTCCGAGAGATTCGCGTGCAAGGTGCTGGGGCAGAACCGTTCCGCTTTGCGTAAGGCACGGCCGGTGGTCAGCTTCGAGGAAGCCCGGCTACGCGCGGCGTTGCGGGCCATCGCCGGGGAGCATCCGGCGTGGGGGTGGCGGAAGGCCCGCTGGCGCCTGCTCGCCCAGCCGGAGTGGGCTGGCGTGGCGCTCAACGCTAAGCGGGTGCGCCGGCTCTGGCGGGCCGAAGGACTGACCTGTAAACCGAGGGCGCGTAAGCGTCGCCGCACCGGGCCCGGCGCCGGAGAGCAGAAGCGGCTGAAGGCCGAGTACCCGATGCATGTGATCAGCTTCGACTTCCAGTCCGATGTGACCTCCTGTGGGCGACATGTCCGGTTCTTCAACGTCATTGACGAGTACACCCGCACCGCCCTGGCGATCGTTCCGCGCCGGTCCTTCACCGCCACCGATGTGGTCGCCGTCCTGGAGGACATCATCGCCGAAACCGGCGTCACCCCAACCTATGTCCGCTCCGACAACGGACCGGAATTCACCGCCGCAGCCCTAGTCAACTGGTGCGCCACTGCCGGGGTAGATACTGCGTTCATTGACCCGGGATCCCCGTGGCAGAACGGGTTCGCCGAGTCATTCAACGCCCAATTCAGAAGGGAACAACTCACCGGGGAAATCATCGACACCATGGCCGAAGCGAAGTACTTGGCCGAGGAATGGAAGGACATCTACAATCATGAACGGCCCCACGGATCCCTCGACGGCATGACGCCGAAACAATACTGGGACACCTGGACGCAGAAAAATCAACTAGCTATCGCATAGCCACTGGACTGCTAACCGGGACCCAATCAAAGGACCTGCCGGACGTGCCGCGTCCGGGCGCCCTGGATGACGGTGACGCTCCCCCGCTCGGCCCATTCCGAACCTTTCAGGTTCCCGTACGAGACATTGCCGCTCTTACCGGTTTGGATATGGCTCAATTGATCGCCGTTGATCGGATGCCGATCGCCACAGCGCTGCCCAGCGCGAGGGTCACGTCGGCATGGCGGGAACTCTCGAGGCCGGAGTGCCTGGACCTAGACTTCGACCTCAAAAACTAAGGCGCCACCAGTTCACTCAATGTCCCTACGCCAACGATCTCGACTCTCATCGAAGGTCGCTTTCTCCTTCGATGAGAACCGGCGGCGCGGGACACGTTGCTGAGACAGAACCGAACGTGAACCATCCCGCCAGCGCTGGAATCTACTAACCCGGTGCCAACCCGTCACCAAACCCTGCCGTAGGTCTGGTCAAAGGATCCTTTGCTTGGACAGACCCAGTTGAAGACGCGCCAAGGTTGCGTCGTCTCTAGGCCCTCGCTTGCTTGTGTTGCAAAAGCTGTAAAAGGACCCCAGAACCACACATACTGGCTCGTTCTGAACAGTTGCGCTGAGGTGTACCTCAGCGCAACATCTCGTGCATTCTCAGCATGCAGGGTAAACGCACCCCTCCCGGCGTAACGCCGGTAAGCGCCTGACTCACCGCTCGAGCTCGAGCTGTGAGGGAGCCGGTTTCGGGGTGCCGCTGGGGAACAAAGGAGCGGCCCACCGATCACGTGGGCCGCTCTTCTGTGGGATCCCCGGGGTGTCAGCTGTCCCGGCTGGCGTCGCGTGCCTGCTTCCACAGTTCCGCCTGCTCGTCGGTGAGCCAGTAGTACACGACATTTGGGCCTTCCGGACGGGGGTCCATATTGGCTGCCCACCTGGCGGTAAGGGGCCAATCCTTCGTGTCGTACCTGGCGCGGATTGTGCGGCCGAGGTGGGTCCAGATCATCTTGATCTGACTGCGAGGCCGTTCGGTTTCCTTCGCGAGCTCGTCAATGGTGAGCTGGCGTTCGGGACGACCGGCAAGGAGGTCCAGAATCTCTCCCATGATTAATGCAGTCTTCGATCGGTCACTGGCGAACTGGATGAGCTTTTCGAGGGGCCAAGACGGGGCGTTGGACTGCGCCTCGGTGGGGGCCATACCGTCGGGATCCGCGAGATCCTCGCGTTCGGACAAGTCGGCGAGGAGCCGATACACGTCCCCGACGTACTTGTTCGGGACTGGGATGGACGAGAAACCTTCATTGCCGCTCATTATGTGCTCCATACATGTAGAGTACTGCTCTTCGGTGTAACTTCACCATACCAAGTACTCTGGAGTACTGCAATAAGTGCTCTGGTAATGCCGCTGAAGACCACTAAGAAGATCGCCCTCGGCATCTGCACCAGAGGCTACGAATACCGGGTAAATGAGACCGATCCGAACAACCGGCATGCGCTCACCGTTGACTGGAAGACCACCGACATCGGGCCGCGATCAAGGACGACCTGCTCAACACAATCAACGGGGCCATGACCGTCTTTCAGGCGTCAAAGAACAACGCCGAACAACGCTTGAGTCGTCTCCTCGACACCGGGCTCGACCCGATCGTCCAGGGTCATATCAGAACCCGTCTCAGAGCCAGAAATGACCGCGTTGGTTTCGTACTTGGCTTCTGATGCAACAAGGACGCCCGTTCATTCGAACCAGAACTGCAGGTTTACAAGGGGTCGATTTTGGCCTACCCGCAGGGAGTGAGTAGACCGCCGTGAAGACATTCGTTAACTGGCAGGCCCCGTCGCTATCGATCTCAATCGCGCTGTGGCAAACTCAATCCGAGCTCGCTCGGCGAGGAATTAGTAGATATCTGCTAGCAAACGGGGACGCATGGAGAAGGCGAGCAACAGGGTAAGCGCTGGATACCAGGCATACGTATTCGCGGAAATGGATCAGATTGCACTCGCGACGGTCCGCGAAGGCTGGGGCGATAAATGGCCTGAACCTACCACCATCGTGCATAACCAAGCGTCCACGATCAGCGAGTGGGCGCGCCTTCGCACTGCTGCAATCTATCCCTACCCAAGCGCTATGCCACCCAAACCTGAGGAGCCTTGGCTCAAGCCTGCGGCTGTCCTCTTTTTGTCTGCACCAATCCTGTTCAGCTTCCTGCTCGTCTCGATAGACATGCTAGGAGTCGTCGCCGCAGCAGCCTTTGTGGTCTGGCTGATCGCTTGCGGACTCGCTTCCAGCCATCGGAATGCCACGAGCGAGTACTGGAAGAAGTACGACCCCGATAAGGCAGAAAGGGAGCGATTCTACGCAGGTTTGGAGTTTAGCCTCAAGAACACCCTCCGACACACAGCGCGAGAATACTCCAAACCAGTGGTGACGATTCCACCCACCGAGGTCTACGAGAAACCTCGAGAATCACTCGCCTGGGAACCTCAAGGACCCAGACCTGAAGCACTTGCATCCTGTTCCCCTCGACAAGCCGAGCACCTCGCTGCACAGTGGATGGCCTTCCTCGGTGCCACTAGGGTGCGAGTATCACAAGCCACTCGTGACGGAGGCGTCGACGTAACCTCCGATGACTTCGTTGCTGAGGTGAAACACCGATCCACTCCATCGTCTCCCGATCTCGTTCGCCAGATATTCGGCGTTGCAACAGTGGAGAACAAGAATGCTCTCTTTTTTTCGTTGAGCGGATACACAGCCGACGCCATTGCCTTTGCCGATAAAGCCGAAGTTGCACTTTTCGTATACAACCCGAAAAACGGCACACTAGCTGGCGAGTCAGCCTCAGCACGCCTAGCAGTCAAGAAGGGTCTCGTTGCGCTCCTTTGAGGAACAACGACCTGTTTCGTTTGGGGCTTTTGCACTCTGCCACAACTGTGACTGATTGCTTCGACTAGTGTGCTGAAAGTGGACGACTTCGAGGAAGTGCTGCAGCAGATCAGGGCCGGCGCCCAACAGCGGGAATTGCGAATCATCGACGCCGTTTTCCGTGATGAGCCCACCGTTATTCTCAGACTCGAAACCACAACAATCGACGAAGCGCTTGATCTCGCCCAATACGTCTTTGCTCCCTTCCTTTCGATAACCACTTCGCGTCTCACCGCTTCAGATCTCATGGAGAGCTGGGACCAGGATGACGAACATCCCTCCGCGCCTCCCCCGGAACTGATGTGGCGATGGGAAGAACATGAAGGGCAGATCGACGGCGTCTTCATGCGTTGGGTCGCCGGCGGGTCTGATTACCTCTATATGGCAATCCCTTCATGGAAGATTGAGCTGGACGAACTACGTGAGAAATGGTCGGAAGATCAGGAAGCACAGCGCTCCGATGGGCTCAGAGCCCACTACATTCGCATCACTCACCTCGCGGAACAACTTGAACGGGAGCCCACTTATAGGGCCGCCACTTCACAATCACGTCGTTCCATCGGTAAGGCGCTGTTGGAACCTCTGCTTCGATCACAGGAGGGCGCCGTGACCGAGCTCCTCGTGTTGAAAGAAGCCAGCCGACTAGTTCGGGATAATGCGGCGGAAGCATATGGACCACTGCTCGGTCAGATCGATCAGCTTGCCGCTGAGCTGCGGGCAACCGAAGAGTGGACCGCTGCTCGCCGAGCCGCCGATCGCACTGCAGCCATACGTAGATTCTTCATCGACCGCACAAGTGGGTACGCGCCAGCAGGAATGCTTATAGAGGATTTGAGGCGAGCAGCAAGCCGATAATGTTGGTACTGGAGCGCTCCGATCAGGTGGGACTGACGAGCCTCGTGCATGCAAGGACCACATCGTCCCCCGGCTCCTGTTACCTGCAGACCACTCAACCTTGCTGTCGGCTGTGTAGCGATCGTAGAGACTTGGAGCATCCTCGCGTGGGGTCCTGGTTGGGTCCCCGGGTAGGAGTCCGGTGACTGTGTGAGTTTCGCATCCGATAATGGGTGCAGGAGGAAATTCACGGATTATGGCACGTAGGCATACCCCGGATCAGGTCGTCGCGAAGGTCCGGCAGGGGCAGAAGATGCTCAATGACGGCAAGCCGATGATCGAGGTCATCAAGGAGCTGCAGGTCACCGAGGCAACCTGGTATCGGTGGCTGCAGCAGTACGGTTCCGAGCAGTACGGTTCCGAGCAGAACGCAGCCCAAACCAAAGCGGTCAAGGACTTGGAGAAGGAAAACGCCCGGCTGAAGCGGTTGCTGGCGGAGAAGGAACTGGCCATCGACATCCTGAATGAGGTGGCTAAGGGAAAATTCTGAGCCCCGAACCTCGCCGCCGGGCAGTGCGCATGGCGGTGGAGAAGTTCGGGGCGTCCGAGAGATTCGCGTGCAAGGTGCTGGGTCAGAACCGTTCCGCGCTGCGCAAGTCACGCCCAGCGGTCAGCTTCGAGGAAGCCCGGCTACGCGCGGCGTTGCGGGCCATCGCCGGGGAGCATCCGGCGTGGGGGTGGCGGAAGGCCCGCTGGCACCTGCTCGCCCAGCCGGAGTGGGCTGGCGTGGCGCTCAACGCTAAGCGGGTGCGCCGGCTCTGGCGGGCCGAAGGACTGACCTGTAAACCGAGGGCGCGTAAGCGTCGCCGCACCGGGCCCGGCGCCGGAGAGCAGAAGCGGCTGAAGGCCGAGTACCCGATGCATGTGATCAGCTTCGACTTCCAGTCCGATGTGACCTCCTGTGGGCGGCATGTCCGGTTCTTCAACGTCATTGACGAGTACACCCGCACCGCCCTGGCGATCGTTCCGCGCCGGTCCTTCACCGCCACCGATGTGGTCGCCGTCCTGGAGGACATCATCGCCGAAACCGGTGTCACGCCAACCTATGTCCGCTCCGCCAACGGACCGGAATTCACCGCCGCAGCCCTAGTCAACTGGTGCGCCACCGCCGGGGTAGATACGGCGTTCATCGACCCGGGATCCCCGTGGCAGAACGGGTTCGCCGAATCATTCAACGCCCAATTCAGAAGGGAACAACTCACCGGGGAAATCATCGACACCATGGCCGAAGCGAAGTACTTGGCCGACGAGTGGAAGGACATCTACAATCATGAACGGCCCCACGGATCCCTCGACGGCATGACGCCGAAACAATACTGGGACACCTGGACGCAGAAAAATCAACTAGCTATCGCATAGCCACTGGACTGCTAACCGGGACCCAATCAGTCCACCTCACCGTCGGGAAATGCGGAAGGAACAAGATCCCTGATAGTGCTGAGTATGAGAACTGTTGAGTCGAGGGATTTCCCAGGCACGAAGTCGATCATACCCGCCAATTTCTGTGGGCTTGGAGTCCATCCTTCCCAGGAGTCGCCTCGCTAGATCGGGCCGGACCATCATTCCATCCCGGCTGAGGCGGACCGCTCAAGTATTGTCCGCTTATGCACACATACACACGTAAGGCTCGTCGGCTCGGAGTCACTCCCCCGGTGGAGCAAGACGAAATTGCTCGGTTTTTAGAGCTAACCTCATCACAACAGTTTGAGGTACTACGGAAGCTCAGAACCGACGCAGCGCATCTGAGCGGAGGAAGCTTGAGCGCCTTCACGGCGGTCTATATAAGCGTCATTTTGGCCGCTGCGCCTCTGATCGGTTCCTCCGTTTCTACCACGTGGCCCGTCCTCGGCACTATTGCGCTCGGATTGGCACTACTAATCGTCGGGCTTAGCTTGGCAGTCACCTTCATGTTGCATCAACGGGACCTTGCCCGCAGCGCAACTCGGCTCGCCTTCTTTGAAGAAGCTCTGTCTCGTGGCCAGCTGGCCCGTGACTTTGTTGCATGAATAGAGGAGACGCGATCTCGGGGCCTCATCCTTCTGCCCACCTGGGCACGGCACAACCTCCCTCCGCTTCGCTGCTTGTCCCGCACACATGTGGACAGCAGAAACCAGCTGACCGCCTGCACACACCCGCCACGTCACCAACACTGGGAGTCTCACTCTCGAGTTAGCGGTGGCCGTGCACAGCAGCACCCTCCGCTCAGCGGACACTTGGGGTAATTTTTTGGTCTTCAGCGCCGGGCATTGGAATCCCCGGCAAGTCCCACTGCAGAGTCGTAGGAAGTTCTTCTTGATGGTCTCGGCCCGGCATCACCCAAATGAGCTTGTCCCCTTGCGGATCGAAAAGCACTTCCCGACCTACCGCAGTACCTGCTTCGAGAGCATCCTGTATCTCCGCGGCATCTCGAATAACCGTTCTGGGGTGATACAGGACAGCAGGGCCCAAATTGAACCTGCTGCCCTGGATCTCGACGACGAAATCCGGGATCGGCATCGTTACAGCGCACCCCTCCGACAGCAGCATCTGAAGTCCGTCATCCGACTTCCCCGATAATGTTCCCGTGAGTGACGTCTCGGGAGGCATCCAAGTCGCATAGCCATCCAAAAAGAGCCGAGCAACTCGAACCATCACGCGCTGGCGGGGAGAGATATTTGCCGGAACCCTAAATTTCGCATTGAGCTTTTCCTCAAGGACGGCGAGGTCGTCGACAAGCAGTTCCATCGAGTGATCTATCAGCTGCGCGTCGCCTGTAGCCAGCCCTTTTATGAACTTCCGTTCCTCGAAGAGCACCTGGATAACATCACCTGAATCGAAGTCGCTCAGTAGCTGCAAGACTCCCTGTGCGTCGCTTACCCGGGCGTTGGCAAAGTTCATTGTCAACCCGAAGTTGCCCGGATTCGATGTGGCGTGTGGAATCTCGGCATCGAAATCCAACATGCCGTAGAAGTTTGCAATGAAAGCAACCCCCTGCGCGCCGTCACTTTTCGCGTGCATCGTGCCTTGGTGACTCGCTCGGGTGAAGCCATTTTCATCCAGGAACTCCAATGTCACTGAGATCTGCTGATCTGTAGGCAGCCGGTCAGCCGCGCGTATTTCTATACGATCAATAGCGGCGTCGTGCTCAAACCATGGCGGACCGACTGCTTTGAAATTCTCAACCGCCGCTCCCGGAATCGTCATATGACGACGTACCCCGTAATCGATGATCCGCTGAATGTCCCGGTTTAGACCGAAAGCGTTGCCTTTCACTGAGAACTTGAAACCTAGTGGTTCCAGCTCCGCTGCACGTGGGTGCTTTGCGCGATACTGCTCAGTCACCCCATGCTCGGATACCCGGAAATCGACGTCCCAGTACAAACTGCGCCCCGAAACCAGCTTGTGAAGATCAGATGCTCGGGTAGATAGGTCAGTTGGACCGACTAGCGCTGCACGTTCTTCTCGAATACCCCTCAGAGTTTCGATCAGGGGATTCCGAGTTGCCGCTGCCAGCAAGTCCGGATGGTGGGCAAGTTCAGAGTCGAGGCGTGCCGTACCCCAAACAGTTGCTGTAGCTTTTTCGCCCTCACCAACGCCCTTAGCCAGTCCGCTGATGTATCTGCTTTCCGGCACCGTGGGGTTGCGCGGCACAACCAAGGTCCATAGACCTGGTTTATGTTTCTTCCACGCAGTGTCGAAAGACTTCTTAATCTGTTTCCGCCGGCTCTCTCTGAATCCGCCGGAGAAACCCTCCGGAAAATGCTTTAGCTGGAAGATGCGATGGAGCCGACCGGCGACATACACAGCCACATCAATCCCCCCATCTCCTCCCCGTCCATCTATGACTTCAGCTGTAGATTCGGGCGGCCGGTGGTACTTGCGCATCAACAGTGCTTCAACTACCCGGTTGAAGTCTCCTTCTGCAATGTGCTCCCAATCGATGCTGCCTTCATGCACGCTCAATCACTCCCCTTCGCCTGTGCGCCGGGGGCAGCCAAGAGAACCCGCTCTACATCTTTGGCGGAAAAGTAACCCCGATTGATTCCGCCACGTATGGTTTGGCGCCAAGTAGGTTTGAAGACCCGCAACATGGCACGGTATGTGGGAAGCATCTGACTGTGCGAGTTACCTCGGTCGTTCTCGCTACTGAACGCCTCCGACTGTTCCGTCCATCGGCCAGCTTTGATCAGGAACTCTGCATAGTTGGCTAGCTTAATCTCATCCAAGTCGTTGAAATCGAATCCTCTGAACGTGCCGTAGTACTCTGCATCCTCAACGTCGATCTGACTCCACCCCTCCTTGCCGAGCTTTTTCACACTGGCCTGAATGACACGAAACATGTCGAAAATGTCCCAGACCAGCTCACACTCGGCCCGTGTTATCGGTTCACTAATATCCGCGAACTCCTGGGAGTACTCTCCAGCGAATCCATTTTCCAGAACTTTGAGCGCCCGCACTTCTTGCTCGTGGTCGTAGTAGGAGTCGTCAAGCCCTCCCTTCGTGGCGAGGAGATTGCGGTGAAGCAACTGCAGCACCTTTCGTTGATACGGAGTCAACGACACTTCCACTCCGTCTTTCGGTCGGTCTGCTCCGATATCTCCCGACTGCTCAAGAGCTAGGTGTAATTCAAGTGCCCCCCGGATGTAATCACTCAGAGGAACTCCTTGGAGCTCTGCGGCGTGGGCTATTCGATCGCGGGTCTCGTCTTTCAATCTGATTGTTACGGTCGCCATTTAGGAACCGTCCTTTCTGTAGGGCGCCATCTCCGGCCGCCTGTTGTACTGTCTTACAAGTTTACCATACGGTAAGACAGTACTGCAGAGTCGGCGCACCCGGTGCAAAATTGAAGGTCACAGAGCAGGCAATAGTTGCCATCGCAGTGAACATTCACAGCTTCATCACCACTGCTGCGCTCGAACCCCGAGTGCCAGAACGCAGCAATGGCCCCACTTTCACCCCGCCTGGACCATCCCGCTCGCCTTTTCAGCGAATGCCCCTGTGTCGCTCGCCAGTTCGGCGGCTAGGAAGCCTGACGTTGAACGTTGTGCTGCGAGCACCCAAGAACCGGACTACAGATACCTGTCCCC
Source organism: Arthrobacter sp. KKT183 (assembly GCF_055657625.1). Classification (NCBI taxonomy): domain Bacteria; kingdom Bacillati; phylum Actinomycetota; class Actinomycetes; order Micrococcales; family Micrococcaceae; genus Arthrobacter; species Arthrobacter sp. KKT183. The sequence goes on from NZ_JBVMVW010000002.1 coordinate 93,443, forward strand.
GACATGCAACTCCTCGCGCAGCTCAGTCGGCTGGCAAACACCTCAATTCCCGCCGTGCGCCGTGGCGTCAGGTGAATCGAGTTCTGACACACTTGGTGTCGTGCTCACGCAAATCACGCCCGCCTCCGGCGTCTCGATCCAGACTCCTCGGTCCGCCGTGGAGCCCACGGCCACCACTACGAGTGTTCTTGAACGGGCTCAGTCCTTTCCGAGGCTCCGTTAT